>NZ_BCSL01000008.1:0-104858 GCF_001570845.1 Dietzia papillomatosis NBRC 105045
TCTCGTCCCATGCACCTCACCGCTTCACCCCGCCGCCGCCCGACCGTCCGCACCGCCCTCGGGGTGCTCGCCCTCGCCACGCCCCTCGCGCTCGCCGGCTGCGCCTCCGACGACGCGGCGTCCGACGAGCAGGCGACCGGCGGCACCACCAGCGCGGCGCAGTCCGAGGGCCGCGAGTCGGGCGGCGACGTCGAGTGCCCGCCCGCCGAGGGAACGGACGAGCGCACGACCTCCTTCGACTCGGCCCCGCCGATGTGCCTGACCCCGGGGGTCGACTACTCGGCCGTCATCACCACCGACGCCGGGACCGTCACCGTGGACCTGCTCGAGGAGAAGGCACCGGAGACGGTCAACAACTTCGTGTTCCTGGCCCGCCACAACTACTACGATGGCATCACCTTCCACCGCGTGATCCCCGGCTTCATGATCCAGGGCGGCGACCCGCAGGGCACCGGCAGCGGCGGCCCGGGCTACGAGTTCGCCGACGAGCTGCCCGCGAGCGGCGAGTACGAGATCGGGTCGGTGGCCATGGCCAACGCCGGGCCGGACACCAACGGTTCCCAGTTCTTCATCGTCACCGGTGACTCCGGCGTCTCGCTGCCGCCGGACTACAGCCTCTTCGGCACCGTCACCGAGGGCATGGAGGCGGTCACCGCGATCGAGTCCGACGGCAGCCCGCAGGGTCGGCCCCAGACCACGCACACCATCGAGTCGGTGGAGATCGTCGAGGGCTGACGCGGCGGGGCGGCGGGTCAGTACCCGCTCGACCCGCCGCCGCCCGAGAACGACGCGTTGGAGTAGCTCGTGGTGGTCGAGCTCGCCGACTGCGCCGCCTGCACGTCCCGGGCGTGCCAGCTCGACACGACGGAATACGGGACGAAGCCGTTGTAGCCGTAGCCGGCGCGCCAGTCACGGTCGTACAGCCGGGGCGCGTGCCGGTCGCCCGCGTCATCGGCCGTCTTGACGTCCGACATCTCCCGCTCCCGGATCGCCTCCACGACGAGCCGGTAGTCCACCACCAGCCGCGCGTACCGGTCCATGAAGCCGGGTGCCTGCGTGTCACGGGCGAGTTCGTCCGCCCGCGCGTCCAGCGCCCGGGCCTCCGCGGCCAACCTCGCGTCCTTCGTCCCCAACGCGGCGGCGACCATGTCCTCGTGCAGCTCGCCGAGCTGGCGGCGGCGCACGTCGGGGTCGCCCTGCTCCATCCGGAACAGCTGGTCGATGTTCTTCTCCGCGATCTCCATCTGGTCGACCGTGGTGTGCGCGAGCTCGATGTCGGTGGCCTTGGCCCGGAACTCGGCGTCGGTCGAGTCGGGCCGCAGGTCCCCGATCCGGCCCATCACCGTGTCCAGCGAGAGGAACCGGTCCCGGACGTCCGCCCACTGGGACCTCAGCTCGTCGTCGGCCAGTGGGGAGGTGAGCGAGTTGGCGCGGACGTCCAACCCGGTGAGCTCCTGCGCGACCCGCCCGTATTCGCGGGAGACCCGGTCGTAACGCTCCCTCGCCGTCGTCGCCTTCTTCTTCCGGCTCGCCGCCACGCCCGCACCGATCGCGCCCGCGCCCACCACCCCGGCGCCACCGAGAGCCCACGGCAGCCAGGCCGGCATGCCCTCCGGCTCCGGCGCGAGCACCGTGGGATCCGCTGCCGCCCGCGCCCCCGCGAGCAGCCCCGCAGCGTGGTTCTCGCGTCGCATCGGGTCCTTCATCGCCTCCAGCGCGCCGTCGAGATGACGCCCCTCGAAGACGTCGAGCGCCGCGCACACGTCATCGCCGCAGTAGATTCCCACGTCGCGCGCCTCGGTGTCGTTGGCCACGATGAGAATGCCCGGCGCCCACTTCTCTTTGTCCTGCGCGACGAGGTCGGGCCGCTCGGACTGGGCGAAGCGCTCGACGGTGTCGTTGAGGTTGTCGCCGTCGTCGTCGAAGACCAGGTACTCGACGCGCTCGACCTGCGGCGGGAACGCAATGCGTCCGGTCTCGGCGCGCAGCAGGTCCTGGTCGCCGGACGACAGGACGCCGGCCCGGTCGGTGACGCCCACGGCCACCTCGGCGGCCGCCGGTGCCTCGGCCGGGTCCGCGGGCGCGGCGGGTGCCTGGGCGCGGGCCGGCGCGAACGGCAGGAGGAACAGCGCCAGCAACAGCGCGGCGGCGACGCCGCTCAGGACCGCCGCCCGGCCCGGGACGGGGTCGACGGCGGCAGCGGGCACCGTGCGGGGCAGGGGCCGGGCGATCGTGCGGGTCATGCCAGAAGCCTAGGCCCGCCCGGGAGGCCGCGCCGCCACTTCGCGGCCGGTGTCCGAGGCGACAGATACGCTCATGCGCGTGTTCCTCCTCGAAACGCTCATCGCCATCACCGTCACGTTGACCACCGCGTTCGGCGGGCTCGTCGCCGAGGACCTCGTCGCCCGCGACGCGTCGTGCACGATCTCCACCGTGTCCGACCTGTGGTCCGACACCTGTACCTCGCCGTCCCGGCTGGGCTGGTTCATCGGCACCCTGCTCGTGCTGGTGGTGGCGATGGCCCTGCGCGCGTGGCTCATGGCACACAACGGCACCCTGTACTACCTGCGCCTGCTGCCGGCCGAGAGCGCGGACCGGATGCGCGCCGCCGTGGACGTGGCCAACGCCCGCAGTCTCGGTTTCCGTTCGGCGACGGGCTGGTTCGGCACCGCCAACGCCGTGGTGGACCTGCGCCGCGAGGTCGACCACATTTCCGACGAGCTCGAGCGGGCGATGAACGACGACGACGACGCGACAGGCTTCGTCCTGGCCCCCAACCTCGCGTTCCCGGCGGCGCTGGCGGTCGGATACGACGTCCTCCTGCGCGAGCGCACCCATCTCGCCGAACTGCCGGTCGAGGCCCGCAGGCGTCGCCTGCCCGGCGGCGACACGGGCGTGCGGACGGTGTACTTCGACGACGGCGACGACATGTGGGCCGAGCGCCGGTGGCGGTCCCGCCGCAGCCAACCCCGCGGGGAACTGGCGATGGTGACTTTTCCCGCCGGGTCGGCGGTCGCGGCGCCGGCGGACCGGATCTCCGTGCGGCGGGTCTGGCTCTCACTCCAGCTGGAGGGGGGCGGACCGGTCTCCGAGGTGGACGCGGGTCATCCGCTTCGGGAGGCGGCGGACCTCGTCGTCGTCGTCGCCCCCACCCACGCCCCCACCGACGGCGCGGGCCGCGCCACCGCCGGCTCCGCACCAACCGACGACTCCGAATCGGACACCACCGCGACCCTCCGCCCCTGGACGCTCCCCGCCGGACGGTGGTATCCCGGCGCGAGCGGGCGGCAGATCGACCGGCGGACGTTCGCGCGGCTCGTGGAGGAGCTGTCCGGGGCGGTGGAACAGGTGTTGGACGACTACCCGGAGGCGCACGTGCTGCTGTCCGGGCGGATGCCGCGGAGCGTGGCGTTCGCGCTGGGGTACGTCATCTCGCAGCGCAAGGACGACCACATCGAGGGCAAGCGCGCAGCCCTGCACCCCACGCGCGCCGACGACACGCGGGCCCAACGCGCACAGGCGCGGGCCGAGAACGAGGGCCTGAGCTCGCTGAGCCGCTTCTGGACGTCGGTCACGCCCGTGCTGGAGCACCTCGGTGAGGCCAAGCCGACGATCGTGCACGCGGCGCAGCGCGACGCCGCCGTGCACGGGCTGGTCGCCGACGCGCCCGCGGACACCGCACCCGGATCCGCTACCCCGACGACGGATCCGCTACGCCGGTAGGAGTAGCGGATCCCCCCGCGGGGTAGCGGATTTCGCAGGCGGTCAGCCGTCGGCGAGCGGGGCGCCGTCGCGCAGGTGCGGGGCCAGCGTGTTGTCGAACATCGTCAGCGCGGAGGCGATGGCCATGTGCATGTCCAGGTACTGGTACGTGCCCAGTCGGCCGCCGAACAGCACCTTGTTGGCGACGGTCTCGGCCTTGGCGCGGTCGCGGTAGGCGGCGAGCTTCTCGCGGTCCGTGGACTCGTTGATCGGGTAGTACGGCTCGTCCTCGCGCTCGGCGAAGCGGCTGTACTCGCGCATGATCACGGTCTTGTCCGTGGGGTAGTTCTTGCGCTCGGGGTGGAAGTGCCGGAACTCGTGGATGCGGGTGTAGTCGTACTCCGCGTCGTTGTAGTTCATCACCGGGGTGCCCTGGAAGTCGCCGGTCGGCAGGACCTCGGTCTCGAAGTCCAGGGTGCGCCAGCCGAGCTCGCCGTCGGCGTAGTCGAAGTAGCGGTCCAGCGGACCCGTGTAGACCACCGGCGCGTCGGGGCTCGCGGCGCGGACGTCGTCGCGGACGTCGAACCAGTCGGTGTCCAGCACCACGTCGATGTTCTCGTGCGCCGCCATGTTCTCCAGCCACGCGGTGTAGCCGTCGACGGGCAGGCCCTCGTAGGTGTCGTTGAAGTAGCGGTTGTCGAACGTGTACCGCACGGGCAGGCGCGTGATGTTGCCGGCGGGCAGGTTCTTGGGATCGGTCTGCCACTGCTTGGCCGTGTAGTCCTTGATGAACGCCTCGTACAGCGGACGGCCGATGAGGGAGATGGCCTTCTCCTCGAAGTTCGCCGCCTCCTCGGAGGAGAACTCGGAGGCCTGCTCGGCGATGAGCGCGCGGGCCTCGTCGGGCGAGTAGTAGCGGCCGAAGAACTGGCAGATCAGGCCCAGGCCCATGGGGAACTGGTACGCGGTGCCCTTGTGCATGGCGAACACGCGGTGCTGGTAGCCGGTGAACGACGTGAAGCGGTTGACGTACTCCCACACGCGCTCGTTGGAGGTGTGGAACAGGTGCGCGCCGTACTTGTGGATCTCGATGCCGGTCTCGGGCTCGGGCTCGGAGTAGGCGTTGCCGCCGATGTGGTGGCGCCGCTCGAGCACCAGCACGCGCTTGCCGAGCTCGCTCGCCGCCCGCTCGGCAACCGTCAGACCGTAGAAACCCGACCCCACCACGATGAGGTCATAGGTGCCCCACTGCCGTTCGCCTGCCATAAGTCTCGAGCCTTCCCGTAGTCCGTGGCGGTGGTCCGTCGCTGGATCGCGCGCGGCGTCCGCCCGCCTGGCCACGCGCCGGTCGGCGCGGGTCCGCGTCCAAGGGTATCCGGCGGGTCGGGGGTGGGTTCAGGGCACGCCGACGACGACGAGGAGGACGACTTCCCGGCGCGACTGCAGTGGCCCACGGTGCTGGTCGGGCGTTCTCGTCGTCGTACGTCGGTTCGAAACTACATCCCTGTAGTCCCGATATTCACAGTTTTACCACTTGGTTTCAGTCGTTTCTTGGCTAACATTGACCCCGTTCGTCACACACGTCCCTGTGGTCTCGCTCCGGCGGGGCCCCGAGGGCAGCAGTGCCACGCGGCCCGCGCAGCCGCGTGTCACAGACCCTGATCTGGAGAAGCCCTTGAGAACACGACGCCGCCCCCTGTACGTCAGCGGTCGACGCCGGACCCTCGCCCTGGCGGTGGCGGTCGCGGCGTCCGTCGTCACGCCCCTCGCCGTGTACGGGGCGGACCAGGTCGTCCAGTCCGGCGACGACATCACCGCCACCGCCGGTGGCGGCCTGCCGACCGGCGAGACCGCGGTCCCGCTGGCCGAGGCACCGCCCGCCGCGGGCGTGGACAGCGACGTCGCCTCCGGCGGCTCCCCCGTCCGCGAGGTCACGTCCGACACGCCGTTCTCGATGGTCGGCGTCACGTGGAAGGGCCACAACCCGGCCGCCGTCGCGCAGGTCCGCGCCAAGAACCCCGACGGCACGTGGGGCCCCTGGTACGAGGCCGAGTCCACCGACGGCAAGGGCGAGAGCGTGACCGGCACCGGCGGCACCGAGCCCGTCTACCTGGGGCTCGACACCACGGCGGTCCAGATCTCGCTGTCCGGCATCGATATCGAGGACACCTCCCTGGCCGACGCGCCCGAGGCGACCCCCGACGAGCCCGCGAAGGCCGACACCCGGTCCGCCGACGAGGCCGAGGCCCCAACCGATGAGGACGTGGCCGCCGCCCGCACCGCCGACCCGGCCCCCACGCCGTCGTCGGCGCCGACCCCGGCCACCCCCGCGGGCCCGACCTCCGCGCCGGCCCGGCCCGCGTCGGACGGCACCCCGCCCGCGCCGACCCGCTACGCCGACATCAAGCCCGTCGCCGAGACCACCGACCTCGACCCCGACTCGGTGCAGGCCGTCCTGCTCTCCCCCGACGACACCCCGACGCCCGACCCCGAGGCGTTCGCCGACGTCACCGCCTCCGGCGGCACGGGCGCGCACGGTGACATCGCGGCCAGGCAGCCGTCCATCATCACCCGCGCCGGCTGGGGCGCCGACGAGTCGATCCGCTGCGGCGGCACCTCCTACGACCCCACGCTCGCCGCGGCGGTCGTCCACCACACGGCCGGCAGCAACAACTACACCCGCGAGGGCTCGGCCGGCGTCATGCGCGGCATCTACACGTACCACGCCCGCACGCTCGGCTGGTGCGACGTGGGCTACAACGTGCTGGTCGACAAGTACGGGCAGGCCTTCGAGGGCCGCCGCGGCGGACTCGACCGCAACGTCCAGGGCGCCCACGCCGGCGGCTTCAACGGCAACACCTGGGGCATCTCGATGATGGGCGACTACTCGACCGTCTCCCCGCCCGACGCCACGATCCGCAAGGTCGGCGAGATCATCGGCTGGCGTCTGTCGGTCGCGGGCGTCGACCCCAAGGGCTCGGACACCCACTACTCCGAGGGCACCTCGTACACCAAGTACTCGTACGGCACCGCCGTGCGACTGCCCAACATCTTCGCCCACCGCGACGTCGGCCTCACCACCTGCCCGGGCGAGGCCGGCTACGCCAAGATGGGCCAGATCCGCGACATCGCCGCCTCCTACGCCAAGAGCGGCGGCGGGGGCTCGTCCCCGGCCCCGTCCAACCCGGGCACCGGCGGCGGCGGTGGCGGCGCCGGCGGCGGTGGCGGCGCCGGCGGTGGTGGTGGCACCGGCGGTGGTGGTGGCACCGGAAGTGCCGGCCTGCCCGCGATCACCCAGTCGGGCATCCAGGACGCCGTCGTCTCCGCGCTGCGGACCGTGCTCACCGGCGGCCGGCTCGACCCCGCGGCCCTGACCCGCGCCCTGCTCGGCGGCAAGACCCTCGCGGACCTGCCGGTCGACGCCGGCTCGGTGGGCGACGCCGTCGGCGTGGACCTCGGATCGGTGGAGAACCTGGCCGGCGGCGATTTCCGCGGACTCGGCAAACAGCTCGGCGCCCAGCTCGGCAAGGCGCTGTCCGGCGTGCAGCGATTCGGCAACGTCTCGCTGGTCAAGCACGAGAACGGCGCGCTGTACTCGTCCCCCGAGACCGGCACGCACCCGGTGTGGGGCGTGATCGGCGACGCGTGGGCGGCACAGGGCTTCGAGCACGGCCCGCTCGGGCTGCCGGTCTCCGCGGAGGCCGAGCGCGAGGACGGCACGATCGCCCAGCGGTTCGTCGGCGGCACGCTCGTCTACGACCCGGAGACCAAGCAGCTCAGCGTCGAGCCCAACCCCTGACCGACGTCCGGGTCACCCGCCGCGCACGCGGCGGGTGACCCGCGCGGTCTCCGGCACGGCGCCTCGGGGCTTTCGGCGCGACGGCCATCTCAGACCTGCGGACCGGCTCCCACCAGGTGTGCCCCTCCCCCACCGGGGCGAGGGGTACACCGGGGAAGTGGTGGGGACCGGTCCGCGACCTATTTCGGAGCACAGGCTCCCCGGCAGGTCAGACCCACCAGCGCCGCAGGACGTGCGCGAAGCCGGCCTGGTCGTTGGTCAGCGTGACCTCGTCGGCGGCGGCGTGGACCGCGGGGATGGCGTTGCCCATCGCCACGCCGTGATCGGCCCAGCGCAGCATCTCCAGGTCGTTGGGCATGTCGCCGAACGCGACCGTCACGGGCACCTCCGCCGACGGGGTGGCGGTCGCGGCCGCCGTGGACGCCGCGATCCGCGCCAACCCGCTCGCCTTGGTCACCCCGCGGGCGGCGAACTCGATCAGCCCGTTGGTCGTGGAGTACGTGACGTCGGCCAGGTGATCGACTTCGCCGCGCAGGGCGGCCAGCATGTCGGCGCTGGGCATGCCCGGCACACGCGCGAGCAACTTCAGCACGGGCTCGGAGAGGACCTCGGCGTGCCCCACCTCGAGATGCTCGGGGTGGATCCAGGCGTGCTCGTAGTCCGGGCTGGCCACGAAGTCGGCATCGGCGGCGTCGGCCCCGAGCCGCTCGGCGGCGATCCCGCTGCCCGGCAGCCGCTCCCGCAAGACCTCGTCGATCGCCGCGAGCGTGTCGGGGTCGAGCAGGCTGGTCTCGAGGAACTCGCCGCTGCCGGAGTCCATGATAACGGCGCCGTTCGCGCACACCGCCAGGGGCGCGACGGGCAACTGGTCGACCACCTGCGCAAGCCAGCGCGGAGGTCGACCAGTGGCCAGGACGAAGGTCGCACCATCGGCGACGAGATCCTCCACGACCGCCAGGTTGGCGGCGGGCACGAGGTCGTCCGAGCCGATCAGTGTCCCGTCGACGTCCGTGGCGACGAGGATCGGCCTCGCCCGGCTCACGGAGCGTCCGGGCCCGCCGGCCCCTTCGGGGTGTCGACATCGGCCACCGACGTGCCCTCGGCGGCCGCGTTCTCGGCGCGACGACGCAGACGCTCCGCGTGCTCGGCCTCGTCCAGGGCCGTCGCCTGCTCGAGCGTGGGTGCCGACCCTCCGAGGCGGGCCGGCACCCAGTTGGCGCCGGCCGGGTACGGCCCGTAGCGCTCCGCGTACTCGTCCTGGAGCCGCTCGAGATCGGCCTGCATCCGCGAGCGGACCTCCCGGGTGCACTCGTCGATCGGTTCGTACGCCTGCATCGGCGCGCCGACCTGCATCATGATCGGCATCTTGGGACGCAGGAGCTTCTTGGGCAGCCCCTTGGTCCACACGCGCTGGGACCCCCACACCGTGACGGTGATGATCGGGACGTCCGCCGCGAGCGCCATCCGCACCGCACCGGACTTGAAGCCCTTGATCTCGAAGCTGCGGCTGATGGTCGCCTCGGGGAAGACGCCCACCAGCTCACCGGCCCTGAGGCGCTCGACGGCCTCGTCGAACGACGCCTTGCCGGCAGTGCGGTCCACGGGGATGTGCTTGAGCTCGCGCATGATCGGCCCGGCCACGGGGTGCTCGAACACCTCGTGCTTGGCCATGTAGCGGATGAACCGCTTGTGCACACGGGCGGGCAGGCCGGCGTAGACGAAGTCGAAGTACCCGGTGTGGTTGATCACCACGACCGCCCCGCCGACCGCCGGGAAGTGGTGTTCCCCGCGCACGGTGATGTCCAGTCCCTGGACCTTGAACATCGTCCGGGCGACCCCGATGATCCCTGTATAGAGCAGCTCCACGGGCCCCAGGGTAGCGGCCCGCGGCGGAGGGTGTCCGCGACCGCCGGTAGGTTCGGCGGGGTGGACCACGACGCCCCCTTCGATTCGGTCGATCCCGTGACGCGCAGCCGTCACTACTCCTGGCCCCCGCTCCCGGACGCCGCGGATCGCTCGCCGCACGCCGGTCTCGACGCTCTGCGGGCGATCATCGCCGGGGAGCGCCACCTCTCCCCCGGCGCCTACTCGCTCGGGGTCCGGCTGACCGCCGCCGAGGAGGGCGCGGTGACCATGACGGCCGAGCCCGCGGAGTGGGCGCTGAACAACGGCGGCACGGTCCACGGCGGGATCGTCTCCGGCTGGGTGGACTCGGCGCTCGGCTACGCCACCGCGACCGTCGTCGAGCCTGGCACCGGGTACAGCACGCTGGACCTCACCGTCCGCTACATCCGGGCGCTGCGCCTGGAGAAGACCCCGGCCACGATCCGCGCGGAGGTCGAGCACGCCGGCCGGTCGACGTGCGTGGTCCGGGTGCGGGTCACTGACACCGACGGCCGCACGTGCGCCAGCGCGAGCGGTGTGATGATGCTGTTCCGCCCGTGACGGTCCGGACAACGACGACGACGACGAGGTCGGCGATCCCTCAGCGGATCGGCTCGAGCACGTCCTTTCCGACAAACGGCCGCAGCGCCTCGGGCACGACGACCGACCCGTCGGCCTGCTGGTGGTTCTCGAGGATCGCCACGAGCCACCGCGTGGTGGCCAGCGTGCCGTTGAGGGTGGCGGCGGTCTGCGTCCGGCCCTCGTCGTCGCGGTAGCGCACCCCGAGCCGGCGGGCCTGGAACGTCGTGCAGTTGGACGTCGAAGTGAGCTCCCGGTAGGTCCCCTGCGTGGGCACCCACGCCTCGCAGTCGTACTTACGCGCGGCCGAGGAGCCGAGGTCGCCGCCGGCGATGTCGATGACGCGGAACGGCAGGCCCATGGCCTCGAGCATCTCCTTCTCGAAGCCCAGCAGGCGCTTGTGCTCCTCGTGCGCCTCCTCGGGCTTGCACCAGGAGAACATCTCGACCTTGTCGAACTGGTGGACGCGGATGATGCCGCGGGTGTCCTTGCCGTGGCTGCCGGCCTCGCGGCGGAAGCACGAGGACCAGCCGCAGTAGCGCTTGGGACCGGCGGAGAGGTCGAGGATCTCGCCCTGGTGGTAGCCGGCCAGGGCGACCTCGGAGGTGCCGACCAGGTAGAGGTCGTCGGCCTCGAGTCGGTAGACCTCGTCGGCGTGGGCGCCGAGGAAGCCGGTGCCCTGCATGATCTCGGGCCGCACGAGCACGGGCGGGATCATCATGGTGAAGCCGTTGGCGGTGGCCTTCTGCGCGGCGAGCTGCAGCATGCCCAGCTGGAGCAGGGCGCCGTAGCCGGTGAGGAAGTAGAAGCGGGCGCCGGAGACCTTCGCGCCCCGCTCCATGTCGAGCAGCCCGAGGCTCTCGCCCAGCTCGAGGTGGTCCTTGGGCTCGAAGTCGAAGGTGGGGATCTCGCCGATCCGCTCGATCTCCACGAAGTCGTCCTCGCCGCCGGCGGGCGTGCCCTCCTCGACGACGTTCGACAGCAGACGCTGGAGCCGGTCGACCTCGGCCGCCGCGGCCTTCTCGGCCTCCTCGGCGTCCTTGACCGCCTGCTTGAGGGCGCCCGCGGCCTCGAGCAGCGCCGGGCGCTCCTCGGGCGAGGCCTTACCGACCTTCTTGCCGTGGGCCTTCTGCTCGGCGCGGGCGGAGTCCGCGGCCGCGATGGAGGAGCGGCGGGCCTCGTCGGCGGCCAGCAGCTGGTCGACCAGCGACGGATCCTCGCCACGGGTGCGCTGGGAGTCGCGGACGAGGTCGGGGTTCTCGCGGAGCAGCTTGAGATCGATCACGCATCTCAGCCTAGCGGCCCGCGCGAATCCTCCCAGCGGCCAGTCGCGGCCGGGCGCCGCGGCCCCCTCAGACGCCGAACAGTTCCAGGAAGGCGTCCTTCTCGAACATGCGCGCGGTGTCGACGGCCGTGGGCGTGCCGCCGTACGGGTCGGCCCCGGCTTCGTAGAGCACGCGGACGACCTCGCCGTACCCCTTGAAGACCGCGCCGGCCAGCGGGGTCTGACCCCGGTCGTTGGCGCGGTCGACCTCGGCACCCCGCTCGAGCAGTGCGCGGACGGTGTCCGGGTGGCCGTTGTAGGCGGCGAGCATGAGCAGGGCGTCGCCCCGCTCGTTGGTCAGGTCAGGGCTCACGCCGGCGTCGACATACGCCGCGAGCCGTTCCGTCTCGCCGTCCCGGGCCAGCTGGAACAGCATCTGGGCGAACTCGAGGACCTCCGGGTCCACACCCTCCCGTGGCGAGCGCACGTCACCGTCCGCGCCGGGTCGCTCGTCGTGGTTCTGTCCGCTCATGCTCCGAATCCTATCGGGACGGCGCGGTTGCGGCATCATGGAAGGCGATGACCACTACCACCCGATCGTCACGCCGTGGTCGGACCCTGCTCCGCACGCGGGGCGCGGTCATGGCCTCCCTCCTCGCGATCCTGTCCGGCGGGGCGGTCACCGGCGCGCTCATGGCCTCGGCGATCAACGACCCGAACTCGTCGAGCGCCGGGCGGATCGCGGCGGTCGTCCCGCAGGTCGACCCGCGGACCCTGTCGGGTCCGGCGTACGCCAACGCCGCCCCGGGCACCTGCCTGACCTGGTCCATCGACGCCGCGGACCGCGTGGCCTCCTTCGACACGGTCGACTGCGCCGAGCCCCACCGGTTCGAGGTGGCGGGGCGGATCGACCTGTCCGAGGTCCCCGGGTTCGGCGAGGGGACCCCGCTCCCGGACAGCGACGACCTGGCCCCGGTGGGCACGGACCGGTGCCTGCCGCTGATCTCCCGGTACGCGGGCGGCCGCGAGGTCGATCCGCAGGGCCGCTTCACCGGACTGGTGGTGCCGCCGTCCGAGGAGGGCTGGGCCAAGGGCGACCGCAGTGTCCTGTGCGGGATCGCGGCCGCCGAGCTCGACGGCCGGTCCGCCCTGTCCACGGGCACGTTCGCCGAGGCGGACCAGCACCGCCGCTGGGAGCCGGGGACGTGCCTGGGATTCACCGCCGAGGGCCTGCCCGGCGCACCGGTGCCGTGCTCGGACGACCACTCGATCGAGATCGTCGCCGACGTCGACGTGACGGGGACCTTCCCCGAGGGGCCGGTCCCGCCGGATCCGCGGCAGCAGTCCGAGCTCACCGCCGACGCCTGCCGAGAGGCCGGCATCGCCTATCTCGGCGACCCCGAGACGCTGCGCCGCACGACGCTCATCTCGACGCTGGTCAATCCCATCTCCGAGATCTCGTGGCGCACGGGCAGTCGCACCGTCAACTGCGGACTGATGAGGGCCGCCGAGCCCGGGCCGTTCGCGGTGCTGCGCGGCTCCGCGCGGCAGGGTGTGCTCATCGACGGGAACACCCCGGTCGCGCCCACCACCACAGAGATCCCGCCGCCCGGCCAGCAGCCCGGTGGCGACACCGGCGCCACGACCGACACCGGCCAGGGCACGGTCGCCGTCCCGGTGCCCGGCGGCGGGGCGCCGTGACCATCCGGGTCGACGAGGCGCGGTTCGAGGAGCTGGTCGACGACGCGCTGGACTCGGTACCGGACGCGCTGTTCGAGGCCATGGACAACGTGGTGGTGCTCATCGCCGACCGGAATCCGGACGAGCCCGGCCTGTTGGGTCTCTACGAGGGCGTCGCACTGACCGAGCGGGACACCACCTACTCCGGGTTCCTGCCCGACACCATCACGATCTACCGGGGCGCGCTGTGTGACTTCTGCTCGACCGAGGAGGAGTTGGTCCACGAGGTGGCGGTGACGGTGATCCACGAGATCGCCCACCATTTCGGGATCGGCGAGGAGACCCTGCACGCCCTCGGCTGGGGCTGAGCGGAGCAGCCGACGCGCGGCCGCGGGAGCCACTCCGCAGCCGTCAGTACCCGGGCCGCCCCAGGTGGTCGCCCCACCGCTCGCACGCCCAGCCGCCGCCGTCCGGGGCCAGCTCGATGACGCCGCAGTTGGGGATCCGGTTGTCGAGCGCCCACTGCGAGGGCACGGCCCCGGCGAACACGGCGATCATCCGCATGAGCGTGCCGTGGACGACGAGCACCACGTCGACGGCGTTGTCGAGGTAGGACTCGCGTAGCTCGGCGATGAGCGGCATGGCGCGCCGCCGCACGTCGAGCGCGCTCTCGCCGCCGGGGAGCCGGGAGTCCAGCTCGCCGTTCTCGAGCCAGTCGCGGACCACCCGGTTGTAGGCCAGCAGCGCGTCGGGCCCGGTCTGCATCTCGTACTCGCCGGCCTGCACCTCATGGACACCGGGCACGGCCTGGGTGGGCAGGCCCATCTCCCCGGCGATGAGGCCGGCGGTCTCGCGGGCGCGGGCGGCCTCCGAGCTCAGGATGACCGAGGGGCGGATGCCCGACCCGGCGAGCTCCTCACCCACCAGCCGCGCCTGCTCGCGGCCGAGGTCGGTCAGTGGGGCGCCGGGCAACGCGGTGTCGAGGGCGCCGGCGACGTTGGAAGGGGTCTGCCCGTGGCGGACGAGGTGGAGTCGGGCGCTCACCCCGCGCCCTCCCCTCGACGCAGTCCGTCGATCCAGCGCAGCGCCTCGGCGCGGTCGGGCGGCGGCGCGCCGGCCTCGCCGCCGTCGGCGACGGGCCACGACCCGAGGAAGCGCAGGTCGGAGGTGCGGTGGCGCAGCGCGACGAGCGCCTCGGACACCGCGGGGTCGTCGATGTGACCGACGAGGTCCACGTGGAACAGGTAGGTGAACCGCTCGACGCGGGTGGGTCGGGAACCGATGCGGGTGAGGTCGATGTCGCGGATCGACAGCTCGGTCAGCGCCTGGACGAGCGCGTTGGGCTGGTGCGGCAGGCCGAACACGACGCTGGTGCGGTCGCTGCCCGTGCGCGGCGGCGGCGGGGCCGGCCGGCCGGCCAGGACGAAGCGGGTGCGGGCGCCGCCGACGTCGGCGACGCGCTCGGCCAGAGGGACCAGCCCGTTGATCTCGCCGGCGCGGGCGGGCGCCGCGGTGGCGTCGGCGGTGCCCGCGGCGACCTCCTCGGCGCCGGCGGCGGTGGAGGACGTGGTCTCGATGTGCGCCTGCGGCAGGTGGACGCCCACCCACCGACGGACCTGGGCGGCGGCGACAGGGTGGGTCCGCAGCACGCGCACGTCGGCGGCGGCGGTACCGGGCCGCACGAGGATGGAGAACGCCACGTCGAGTTCGGTCTCGGCGAAGATCTGGAGCCGCTCCCCCACGGCGAGCGCGTCGCCGGTGGGGTTGACGGTGCCGTCGACGGAGTTCTCGAACGGGACGCACGCGTAGTCGGCGGCGCCCGAACGGACCATGGCCAGCGCCTCGTCGGGGGTGGGGGCCGGGACGGCCTCGGCGTCGGCGAGCAAGTCGGAGGTCCGCGCGTCCGCGCGGAGCCGGTGCAGGGCGGCGTCGGTGAAGGTGCCGGGCGGGCCGAGGTAGGCGACGGTGACCACGACGACGAGACTAGTCAGCGACGGTCGGGATCGGCGGACGCGAGGTCCGCGGACACGGCGTCGACCCGCCCGTCGGGCACGAGGGTGCATGTCACGACATCACGGATGGCCTCCCGGGCCGATCGCGACAGGCCCAGGATGCGGGCCGGGTCCGGCGCGGCGATCGCGGCGCGCACGTCCGCCCCGGTCATCGCGGCCACGGCGCCCGCGAGCAGCGCCCACACCTGGTCCGCGTCGGCGCACCGGGGCACGAGGCCCGAGCCGAAGCCGACCCCGGAGTGCGCGGCCACGGCGAGCAGGTCCGCGAGGTGGTCGGCGGCGGGACCGGGACCGGTCAGGCCGCGCGCGACGTCGACGATCGCGGGGGTGTCTGCGGCGAGCACCGCGGACACCTCCTCCAACGGCGGGAGGCCGAGGTCGGCGGCGGGCGCGACCACGACCGGGGCGGGGGCCGACCAGCGGGCGAGCGTGCCCGCCAGGGTGGCCTCGTCGGCCACGAGGTCCTCCAGGAGGTCGGGCCGCGAGGGACCCCGACTCAGCAGTTCGAGCGACACCGTCATGCACTCAGGTGTACACCCCGCCCGTTGCTACGCTGACGACCGATGGGTACCGACGACGCCCCCGTGCCCGAATACGCGGCCGACTACTCCCCCGCCCCGGATGACGCGCCGGACGCCTCCCACCTCACCCCGGAGGAGAAACGCGGCCCGCGGACCGTGCATGTCGCGCTCGGACTCCTGGCGTTTCTGCTGATCGTCGCGGTGGCCACCAATCCCGCCTCGGTGCTGCCGAGGGACTCGACGCTGCACGGGGAGCACCACCTCGACGTGGACTCGGGGCTGGAGCTCGCCGTGCCCGTGGGATGGCGCGTGGTGAGCGACGCGGAGCTCGGATCGCTGCAGATCGTGCCCGTCGGGACGGGGCACGCGCTGGAGACCCGCATCCTCGCGGGCGCCCTCGAACCCGGTATCGCCGCCGCCGCGATCGCCGACGACCAGGGGGCGGCGACCGCGCTCGCCGAGACCATCCAGCTCTACATCCTGGGCGTGTCCGGCATCCGCGACGAGCGGCGGGTCACACGCGTGGACAACGAGGCCGGCACGGGCGCCGCCGTCTCCTACGTGGTGGTGCCCGACGAGTTCGCCGACCTCGACTCCGGCGGGCTCGTCTACACCGCCGTGTTCGGCTCGGAGGGGCGGCGGTGGTGGGTGGCGTACGTGACGACCGCGCAACAGTCCGCCCCCGGCGTCAAGTGGATGGACGGGATCGTCGACAGCGTCCGGCTCGCCGAGTGAGCGGGTCCTCGCACTCCGCGTCCGACGCCGGACGGGTCCGTCGCGCACTCTCCCCCCGCGCCGCGGTCGCCCGGTACGCCTCCCGGTTCGACCCGGTCACCGACCCGCGCGTCCGCCGGCTGCTGGTGGCCGAGCTCGTCATCGTCCTGGCCGTCACCTTCGGCCTGTCCGGCGCCTACGCCGTCCTCGACCTGGTCTCCGCACTGCTCGCGCCGGCCGACCTCGCCGACCAGACCGCCGCACTCAACGTCTCCCGCTCGGAACATCCGTGGCTCGACCTGGCCTACCAGGCGCTCGGCGTGCTGCGGTTGCTCGCGTGGGCCCTGCTGCCGCTGGTGCTGCTCGCGCACTCCGGGATCCGCGCGCGGGCGCTCGGTCTCGTGCGCGACAGGCCCGGGCGGCAGGTGGCGTGGGCGCTCGCCCTGACCGCGGTGATCGGCGTGCCCGGCCTGGCGCTGTACCTGGGGGCCGTCGCCGCCGGGTTCAATCTGCAGGTCGCGGCGTCCGGATTGGGCGAGACGTGGTGGCGGCCGGTCGTGCTGGTGCTGTCCGCGGCGGGCAACGGCGCAGCCGAGGAGATCCTCGTCGTGGGCTACCTGCTCGTGCGGCTGCGGCAGCTCGGCGTGCCGCCGTGGCTGGCGCTGGCCGCCAGCGCCCTGCTGCGCGGGTCGTACCACCTCTACCAGGGTTTCGGCGGCGGGCTGGGCAATCTCGCGATGGGCGTGGTGTTCGCGCTGTGGTGGATGCGGACCCGCCGGCTGTGGCCGTTGGTGCTGGCGCACACGCTGCTGGACGTGATCGCGTTCCTCGGCTACGCGCTGCTGGCGCCGCACGTGTCGTGGTTGTGACACTGGTCCCGCCGGCGCGACGGGACCAGCCGACCTCGCCGGCGGGCAAGTAGAGTCCGATCCCATGACCGACGACCCCAGGCGCCGGCACCTCACCCCCGAGGAGGCCGCCGAGCTCCGGCGACGCGCCCGCGAGCGACGCGGCTACGCCGACCCCGGTGCGCCGCGCGATCCGGCGGCCCGCCCGGGTTCGGCCGGTCGCGATCCCGGCGCCCGGCGCGATCCGGCGGCCCGTCGTGACCAGTCCGCCCGGCGTGATCCGGCGGCGTCCCGCGATGCCGCGGCGCGGCGGGACCCGGGCGCGAGGGCCGCCGACGCCGGCCGTGAGCATCCGCTCGGTCGCACCGGCTACCAGCCGCGGCAGGAGCCCCAACCGCTGACGCCCGAGGAACGGGCCCGCTACCTGCGGGAGGACCCGCGCGATCCCCGCGACCCGCGCGATCCCCGCGACCCACGCGACCCACGCGATCCCCGCGATCCGCGCGATCCGCGACGGTCTTCTCGGGCGCGCGCCGGCGGGCGCGACCCCTATCGACAGGCGACCGACCGTCGCGGCGGGCGGCCTGATCGTCGTTCCGCGCGGGCGGCCTCGGCCGCCCGACCCCGCCGGCGCCCGGGCCGGGCTCCCCTGTGGCGGCGGATCGGGCCGCTGCGCATTGTCGGCCTCGTGCTGGTCCTCGTGCTCACGTTGGGTGTGGTCACGGCCCTGTGGGCGGACTCGAAGCTGCAACGGATTGACGCGCTCACCGACTACCCGGGGCGGGGCGGCAACACGCCCGGCACCGTGACCCTGCTCGTGGGCACCGACTCCCGCGAGGGGCTCACCCCCGAGCAGCAGGCGCAGCTGTCGACCGGGTCCGAGTCCGACGCCGGCGGCAAGCGGACCGACACGATGATGCTCGTCTACACCCCGCGCGGCGGCGACCGCACGATGCTCATCTCGCTGCCCCGCGACCTGCTCGTGACCATCCCCGGTTACGGCGAGAACAAGCTCAACGCGGCCTACACGTTCGGTGGACCGCCGCTGCTCACCCAGACGCTCGAGCAGCAGACGGGCGTGCGGATCGACCACTACGCGGAGATCGGATTCGGCGGCTTCGCCGGGATCGTCGACGCCGTGGGCGGAGTGGACATCTGCATCGAGGAGCCCATCGTCGACCCGCTCGCCGGCCTCGATCTGGCCGCCGGATGCCAGACGCTCGCCGGACCGCAGGCCCTGGGATTCGTCCGCACCCGCTACGGGTTCGCCGAGCAGGACCTCCAGCGGGTGCGTAACCAGCGGCAGTTCCTCGGCGCGCTCATGCGCAAGACCCTGTCCCCCGGGAACCTGCTCAACCCGTTCACCGCGGTGCCGCTGCTGAACTCCGGCGCCGAGGCCGTCACCGTCGACACCGGCGACCACATCTGGACCCTCGCGCGGGTCATGTGGCGTCTCAGCGACGACCCGCTGACCGTGACCGCCCCCCACGACGGGATGGCGTCGGGATCGGTGGGCTCGTATCTGACGTGGGGCCCCACCACCACGGGGTTCTTCGAGGCGGTCGCCGCCGGGCGGACCCCCGGCCCGGAGTACATCGACGCCGGGCCCTGATCGGCCGCGCGCTCAGCCGGCCGGGGTGATGGAGACGATCCCCCACGTGCCGTCGGGGTTCTCGGCGAGTCGCACGCGCTGACGGATCAGGACCGGATCGGCCTCCGGCGGGTACTCGGTGAGGTCGACCTCGAGCAGCGTGGGCGACAGCTCCCGCGCCTCCACGCAGTGGGTGGTGCCCTCGGGGACCCGCTCGACGCCCTCGACGCGCAGCTGCTCCTCGGTCATCCGACTGGACGGCGAGACCGCCTCGAACGCCTTCGCCGCCGACCGCTCCACGTAGTAGGCGTGGTCGAACGCCAGGACCGCGCCGGCGGGCGTGTCGAGCGATCCGGGCCCAGCGCCGACCACGCGGCCGGGCTCCGAGACCTCGGTGCACCCTGTGACCGCCTCCTCGGAGGGACTGACGGCCCCGCGGGTCACGACGAATCCGAGCACCGCGGACCCGCCCAGCACCGCCACACCGGCGGCGACCAGCAGGGCGATCCGCACCGGACGGCGGTCGAGCACCACGGGCGACCGCGGCGGCTCGTCGACCGGCCGGGGCACCTCCGTCGCGATGGAGCCCAGCGGGAGGCTCGACAGGTCGTCGACGTCGACGCCCGCCGTCCGGGCGGGCCCTGATCCCGCAGAGGCGGGTGCGCCTGCACCCGCACCCGCACCCGCACCCGCGCCCGCACCCGCACCGAGCGTGATCCGGGTCGGTGGGGCCTCACGCGCGGGCTCGTCAGCGCGGCCGCCGGCCCGCGACGCACCCGCACCGTCGGCCACACCCGCAGACCGGTCGACCGCGGGCACGCCCGGGAGCGAGGAGTCCGGGCCGGGCCCGGTCCGCAGCCACGGCGGGACCGTCACCTCGGGGAGACGGGGCGACTCGTCGTCGTCCCCCCTGGTCGGTCGGTCGGCCACGCGCCCCACTCCCTCGGATCGTCCCGGGTCGACACATCGCGTCGTGGGCGACCCTCGACGTCGCCCGAAGGGATCCTAGAACGCACGGCGCCCCGTCGGGGGTCCGTGCCGCGCGGACCTTCTAGCGGAGGGTCACCTGCCGGGCGCGCAGCCCGTCGCGGGACGACCGCTCCTCGGAGGTGAGCGGGGCGTCGTTCGCGAGCGCCTCGCGCAGCCGCGCGTCGAGCTCCTGCAGACCCGGCGCCCATTCCTGGTGGTGCATCTCGCGGTCCAGGTCGAACACCGGCACCAGCAGCCCGTGCGTGCGGAAGGACCCGGCGAAACGGGACCCCTCGCCCAGGTGCAGCCCACCCGCCGCGTGGACCCGGGCCAGCGCCTCGAACAGCGCGTCCTCCTCCTCGGGCCGGACCCAGCGGATGTGCGCCTTCTCGCCGGCGTCGACCCACCACGCGGCCTCGATACCGTCCGCCTCCACGCGCGCCGAGGGCATCATGACCTCATTGGCGTTGCGGACCGCCTGCTCGATCTCGGGGGCGACCTGCACTCCCTCGGCCACCCACCACGAGAAGTCGTGGTGGACGACGATCTCCAGCGGGGCGTCCCGGACCATGACGTCCGCCAGCGACGGCGTCGACCCGGTCGGGTGCGATGAGGTGAGCGTCTCCCCGCCGCCGGCGCGGCCCGCCCAGTCGAGCGCGTACGCCAGATCGGCGGCCGGGTCGGGGCCGTGGACCTGCACCTGCAGCCCGACCATCGCCTCGCCGCCGAGCTCGGAGTCGCGGACCAGGGCTGCGATCGCGCCGGGCAGGACCGTCGCCAGCGTCACGTCGCGCCCGCCTCCGACCGTCGTGAGTTTCGCGGTGGCCGACGGCACGAACTCGCGCATCGCCACCATGTCGCATTCGCCGGCGAACCCGGCGAACGGCCGCGGCTCGACGCTCAGGTCCTCCCGCTCGGCCGCGCGTGCGGCGATCTTGGCCTGGCGGTTGCCGCCGGCCTTGGGCTCGTTGTGCCTGTTCCGTCTACCCACGGCCCCCACGATACGGTGCGACTTCGTCAGGTGCCCGCCGGACCGGCGAGTCGGCCGGTCGGTGCCGGCCCCTATGCCCCCGGATCACCCGGCAGGCCCCGCGTCGCCTCACTCGGCACGCCGGCGCCGGCCCCGTCCGCGGGCCCCTCGGTCGGCGGCGTCGCGCCGTCGAGGACGGTCAGCGCCCGCGCCGGCACGTTGGTGCCCACCCAGTCCACGCCGAGGTCGCGACACAGGAGGAGATCGGCGGGGTCGTCGACGGTCCAGCAGTACGTCCCCATGCCCCGTGACCGCCAGTACTCGACCAGCCACGGCCGGGCGCGCAGCGCGCTGATGCTCGGCCCCATCAGTTGGGCGCCGAACCCCTCGGCGGGCCAGGACTTGAAGACGTTGCGCCGTTCGCGCAGCTGCACGGTCGGCACGTCCGGCGCCAGCTGCCGGAACCGGCGGACGGCGGAGACGGAGAAGCTCATCATCACTGCGCGTGACTCGGCGAAGGACGCGGCCCGGTCCAGCCCGAAGTACTGGAGTTCGTCGCGCAGCGCGGTCTCGACGCGCCCGCCGGTGGGCACGGGGTGCTTGGTCTCGAGGAACAGGCGGACGCGGGGATACGCCTCGGCCATCACGAGGAAACTGCGCAGGGTCATGACCGGCTCCGGCCTGCGGTGGACCGGGTGCCAGGAGCCCACGTCGAGGGCCGCGACCTGGTCGAGGGTGGCGGAGTGGACCCACAGGTCCCTGTCACCGACGCGGGTGGTGCGCGGGTCGTGGAGCAGCACCGGGACGCCGTCGGCGGTGAGGCGGATGTCCACCTCGAGCGCCTCGGCGCCCTGGTCGAGGGCCTGCTGGTAGGCGACGCGGGTGAGTTCGGGATATTCGGCCGAGGCGCCGCGGTGGGCGACGACGCCGCTTCGGGTGGAGACGGGTGAGGGCAGGTGGGTGGTCGCGGGGACCGTCACGTCTCACTCCTTCCGGGTCGCGGACGCCTCCACGATCCCCGCCGGGAGGAACCTGCGGGTGAACCGCGGGGAAGGGTCGGTGAAACTCCGCATGACGGACCGGGTCTCGCGGGCGGTCCACACGGCGGCGAGGGCGGCCAGGGCGGTGAGCAGGACGGTGTCGGCGGCGGCCTGGGAGCCCTCGCCGCTGCCGCGCCACAGCGCCAGGGCGACGGCCAGGGCGTTGACGCCCCACGCCGCCCACCAGCGCCTCAGGTCGGATCGGGAGGGGGCTCGGTCCGACGCCCGGCGCAGTTCCTCCAGGTAGACGGGTAGGCGGAAGAAGTTGACGACGACGAGGAGAGCCCCAGCCCACAGGCCCGCCCGTGACCGCGGATCCGGGACCGGCGCGTAGGCCCGTCGTCGGGTCTCCACGAGCCAGGCGGTCGCGGTGATGGCAGCGGCGACGCCCACGGCGATGGCGACGATCCCGGTCACCCAGACGAGCGCGGTGGTGACGGCCTCGATCCACCACGGCGCGAGCCGGTCGGCGTACCAGGCGAGTGCGGCGTAGCGCAGGCCGTGGGCGACGGCGGTCGCGGCGAACCAGGCGCCGGCGGCGCGCATGATGCCGGGGGCGGCCGAGGCGAGGCGGGCCGGCCGGGGCGCGGCGGGCGGCTCGAGTCGGTGCGGGATCGCGACCGGGGGCAGGCCCCACCTCGGGGTGGCCGGATAGGCGGGTGTCCGCGGGCCCCACGCGGGTCCGGTGCGGTAGCGCGGCAGGGGCGGTCGCGGGGTCGGTACTGGCGACCGCCACGGCGGGTGCGCGACCCAGCGCCACTGCCCCTGCCGCCGCGGTGTGGTCATGGCGACCATGCTGGCACAGCCCGGGTGGCGCGGGCGCGCGGTGCAGGTGGCCCGGTCTCGCGTCCGCGGATGGCGCGGGCGCGCGGTGTGGCACATGCTGGGGTCATGTCCGTGAGCTGTGTGCGCGTCCACGATCTCGTCTCAGGCCGCGCCGATCCCGGGGACGCGTACGTGGTGCTCGTGGACCGGCTGTGGCCGCGGGGCGTGCGCAAGGACGCGTTCCGCCACGACGAGTGGTGTACCGACGTGGCGCCGTCGACCGAGCTGCGGCGCGAGTTCCACGGCGGCGATCTGGACTTCGCCGACTTCGCCGAGCGGTACCGCGCCGAGTTGGCCCGCCCTTCCGCGGCCGGGGCTGTGGAGCGCCTCGCGGCCCGGGCGGCCGACGGGAAGCTGGTGCTCACGTATGCGTCACGGGACACCGAGCACAATCACGCAACGGTCCTCGCGGACCTCGTCCTCGCCGCCTCCTGCTGACCGGACCGGACCTGCGCCACGCGCCGTTCATGTATCCGTCATCACAGAGGGGGTGACGGACCGCGCAGCCGTGTGTATGGTCTGTCTCAGTAGTTGAAATCGTTCGTTGTATTTCTGTAGATCCACCGCCCTTGCGAGAGGGCAGTGCGGCACCGCAGGGAAACACACAGCACGCTCTCTGCTGCAGCACCCGGTACTCCGACAAGCGGAGCACCGACTCTCGAAAGGCATCATTATGGCTACCGGTACCGTGAAGTGGTTCAACGCTGACAAGGGCTTCGGCTTCATCGCCCCCGACGACGGCTCGGCCGACGTCTTCGCCCACTTCTCCGCCATCAACGGCTCGGGCTACCGCTCGCTCGAGGAGAACCAGCAGGTCTCCTTCGACGTCGCGCAGGGCGCCAAGGGCCTGCAGGCGGAGAACATCACCCCGATGTGATCTGACGTCAGAGTGATCTGACGTTCCCAGACTGCACGAGAGGGCCCCGCGGGAGAGATCCTGGGGGCCCTTTCGCATGTCCGGGTCCGCGCACAGCCGCTCCCGGCGATGGCGTCTCGCTCCCCTGCCTGGCGTCTCGCTCCCCTGCCTGGCGTCTCGCTCCCGCGGCCCGCGCACAGCCGCTCCCGGCGATGGCGTCTCGCTCTTCTGCCTGGCGTCTCGCTCCCGCGGCCCCGCACAGCCGCTCCCGGCGATGGCGTCTCGCGCGCACCGAAGAGCGGGCGAGACGCCATCGCGAGGGGCGGCTGCGTTCGGGGCTACGGCTGCGAAGGCCGCGACGCCTGCGGAGGTCGTGGGTCGCGGCGTCCGCGGAGGCCGGAGCCGCGACGGCCGCGATCAGATGGGGCAGGCGACCCCGCTGCGCACGTGGCAGTCGTAGCCACCGGGATTCTTGACCAGGTACTGCTGGTGGTAGTCCTCAGCGTAGGTGTACTTTCCGGAGCGGACCTCGTCGAGCATTCCGATCTCCGTGGTCAGCGGCCCGTAGCCCGCGGCGTCGAGCTCCTTCTGGTAGCCCTCGGCGATGCGGCGCGCCGCCTCCAGCTGCTCCGGCGTGGTCGTGTAGATCGCCGAGCGGTACTGGGTGCCCATGTCGTTGCCCTGACGCATCCCCTGAGTGGGGTCATGCCATTCGAAGAACTCCGCGAGCAGCTTCTCCACGGGCAGCACCTCGGGATCGAAGACCACGAGAACCGCCTCGGTGTGGCCGGTCAATCCCGTACACGTCTCCTCGTAGGTCGGGTTGGGCGTCCACCCACCGGCGTAGACGGCCGCCGTGGTCCAGACGCCGTCGAGCTGCCAGAGCACCTTCTCCGCACCCCAGAAGCAGCCCATACCCAGCACGATCGACTCGTGCCCCTCCGGGAACGGCGGCACCATCGGATTGCCCGTGACGATGTTCTTCGGCGCCACGACCACCGGTTCCGCCCGGCCCAGCAGCGCCGAGTCGGCGTCGACGACCTCGGTCGCCCGTCGCATCGCGGATTGTCTGATCGCGTCCTGTAGCCAGCCCATGTAGCCAGGGTAACCGCGTCGCGGGATCGAGATCCGGCCGTGATGTGACCGATCCCATAGTCCGCGTTACAGTGGTCGCCAGTACGACCGAGGGGGATCTGGACGTGACCGCCACACAGCCTGCAGTCCAACGACTTCGCGCCATCTTCGACGCCGATCAGCCGCAGCCGTTCGACGGGACCGGCTGTAGCGATCACGTCCGCCGCCGCAATATCGCGGTGCCCGTCGCGCTCGCCGTCATCCTTCTGGTCGTGCTCATCGCCCTGCTCGTCCTCTGACCGGCCAGCGCGCGGTCGGGGCCCCGGCACGCGGCGAGGTCAGCTCGCCGACGGGCCTCCGAGGCGCTCGCGCGCGACCCGCACCAGCAGCGGCGCCCACGGCGCGCAGTCGTCCTCGGGCAGGGCCGCGATCTCCCTCAGTTCGCCCACCGTCACCCACCGTGCCTCGGCGATCTCGGCCCGCGGCTCGGGATCGCCGTCCATCCGGGCGGAGAACACCTCAGAGACCAGCAGGAACCCGGGCTCGTTGGCGGTGGCCGTGTCGAACCGGCCGAGCGACTCCAACGCGTCAGGCGTGAGGGGCACCCCCAGCTCCTCGTCGATCTCCCGCACCGCGCACTCGAGCGGCGACTCCCCCGTCTCCCACTTGCCTCCCGGCAGCATGAAGCGGTCCGTGCCGACCTTGCGCACCGTCACCACGGCGCCGTCGGGCCGACTCAGGATGACGGCCGAGACCGAGATGGTGCGCACGGCCGCCGTATCGGAGTGATCCACGGTTCTGATCATGGCAGGACACCGCGGCCGCCCGCGAGCCCACCGCGGCGCCGGACGACGCGCTCGCCCGCAGATCACTATGGTGGAGACGGACGCCGTGACAGGCGCCACGGGTCGACCCCGCGCGCTGCCCGTCACCCAACTGAAAGGACACTCCACTATGGCCGAGTACGTTCTTCCCGATCTCGACTACGACTACGGCGCTCTCGAGCCGCACATCTCCGGCGAGATCATGGAGCTGCACCACTCCAAGCACCACGCCACCTACGTGAAGGGCGCCAACGACGCCCTCGAGCAGCTCGCCGCGGCCCGCGAGGACGGCAGCATCTCCGGCAAGGCCCCGCTGCTGAGCAAGAACCTGGCCTTTCACCTCGGTGGCCACACGAACCACTCCATCTTCTGGAAGAACCTCTCTCCGGAGGGTGGCGACCGCCCCGAGGGTGAGCTCGCCGCCGCGATCGACGCCGAGTTCGGCTCGTTCGACAAGTTCCAGGCGCACTTCAACGCCGTCGCGACCACCCTGCAGGGCTCCGGCTGGTCCGTCCTCGGCTGGGACCACATCGGTCAGCGCATGGTCATCCAGCAGCTCACCGACCAGCAGGGCAACATCTCGGTGAACATCACCCCGCTGCTCATGCTGGACATGTGGGAGCACGCCTTCTACCTCCAGTACAAGAACGTCAAGGCCGACTACGTCAAGGCCTTCTGGAACGTCGTCAACTGGAAGGACGTGGCCGAGCGCTACGCCGCCGCCAAGGGCTGACGGAATCGGACCCGTCACGGCTCTCCTGAGCTGACAGCGGCCCGGGTGGGGATCACCCCGCCCGGGCCGCGTCCTGTCCGCCGCCGGGGTCCGCGACCGTGGAACCGGCCGGGCCCCGGAACGTGGAACCGACCCGGCCGGTGGTGCGCACCCGGCCCGTGGTGCGCACCCGGACGGTCGTCCGAGACGCTACTGTGACTCACGCAACCGCCCCGGCGTCCGCCGCAGCGGCGCACCCGCGCGAGAAGTGAGGTCCCTTCGGTGTCCAACGGCGAGCGACAGGTCGACCACTCCCAGACCGGCACTCCGACCGGCATGAGTCGCCGCACCGTCCTGGGCGGAGCCGCCGCCCTCGGCGGGATCGCGGCCCTGCAGTCGGTCCTGCCCGCCGTCGCCTCAGCGCAGTCCACGGCCCTGTACGTCGGCCGCGGCATCGGGGACATGACCGGAGAGCCGCTGGGCGCGGGCATGAACGGGTACGCGGACACCGAGCAGCTCTCCGTCGGGCTGCACCTGCGGCAGAGGGCCCGCGCCTTCGTGTTCGCCGACTCGCCGTCGTCGCCCCGGTTCCTCCACGTCACCGCCGAGATCGGCCTGATCTTCCAGTCCATCCACCAGGAGGTCCTCCGACGCCTGGCGGCGGAGTTCGGCGGCACCTACCACGAGGGCAACGTGGTCATCACCGCCACGCACACCCACGTCGCCCCGGGCGGCACCTCCGGCCACCCGATGGTCGACCTGTCGATGCTCGGCTTCCGCCCGGTCACGTTCGAGGCCAACGTCGCCGGCATCGTCGACGCCGTCCGGATGGCGCATCACGACCTCGCACCCTCGGAGGTCGGCGTGACCACCGGCACCCTCCGCGACGCCGGCGTCCAGCGTTCCCGCGGCTCGTTCGAGCGCGACACCCCTGAGGAGCGCGCCCACTTCCCCGAGGGGATCGACCCGCGGTCGCAGTCGCTGCAGATCACCCGCGGCGGCCGGCTGGTGGGCGTCCTCAACTGGTTCGCCACACACGCCACGTCCATGACCTCGCACAACCGCATCGCCTCGTCGGACAACAAGGGGTACGCCGCCTGGCACTGGGAGCGGGAGGTCGCGGGCCAGGACTACCTCGCCGGCGTGACGCCGCACCTGGTCACCGCCTTCGCGCAGACCAACCCCGGAGACGTCAGCCCCAACCTGGACCTCGAACCCGGCCGCGGGCCGACGCCGGACGAGTGGCTCAACACCCGCATCAACGGCGAACGACAGTTCGCGGCCGCCCGCGACCAGGTGGGCAGGGACGTACGCCCCCTCGGCGGCGGGATCGACGTGCGACACGTGTGGGTCGACATGTCCGCCGTCGAGGTGGGCCCTCAGTTCACCGGCGACGGGCGCACCCACCGCACCGCCGTCGCGGCACTGGGAGCATCGTTCGCCTCGGGGAGCCAGGAGGACGGCGGCGGCGGGGACGAGCTGCCGTTCGCCGAGGGCGACCGCGGCGGCAACCCCGCGGTCAAAGCCCTCACCGACGTGGTGATCCCCGGGTGGCTGCGCGAGGCCCACGCGCCCAAGGACGTCCTCCTCCCGGTGGGGCTCGTGCCGAACGCCGTGCAGCGCGTGTACCCGTTCCACCTGGTCCGCCTCGGCACGCACTACCTGTTCACCCTGGGCTTCGAGCCCACCGTGGTGGCGGGTCTGCGGCTGCGGCGCACGCTCGCGGCCGAACTGGGCGTGGCGGAGGACCACGTGACCGTCCAGGGATACTCCAACGCGTACGGCCACTACGTGACCACGCCCGAGGAGTACTCGGCCCAGAACTACGAGGGCGGCGCGACGATCTTCGGGCCGTGGACCCTGCCCGCGATCCAGCAGATCGCCGCCGACCTGGCCCGCTCGATTCGGGCGGGGACGCCGCTGGATCCCGGAACCTCCGAGCGGGACCTCACCGGACAGATCCCCGTCTCCCCGCTCGGTAACCCGCTCGTCGACACCCCGGCCCCCCTGCGGAACTTCGGCGACGTCCTGGACCAGCCACTGCCGGAGTACCGGGTCGGGCAGCGCGTCCTGGTGAGGTTCTGCGGCACCCACCCCAACTCGGATCTGCGCCGCGGCGGCACCTACCTGACGATCGAACGCCGCGACGGCCGGCGCTGGGTTCGGGTCCACGACGACGGCGACTGGTCCACGATGATCGTGTTCGAGGGGCTGCTCACCGTGACCAACGCAGTCATCACGTGGGACATCCCGCCGCGCACCCCGGCCGGGGAGTACCGGGTCGTGTACACCGCGTCGGGCCGCGGGTTCGACGGCCGCCTGTTCCCGGTTCGGGGGCAGAGCCGGGGCTTCGCGGTCCGCTGAGGCGTGGTCTGGGACACTGGAACCGACATTCGTTGCAGTCCCAAGTGAAAGGACAACACCCGTGGACATCAAGGGTGCTTCCGTCATCGTCACCGGTGCCGCCTCCGGCCTGGGTAACGCCACCGCGCGTTCCTTCGCCGAGAAGGGCGCCGTCGTGTTCGGCCTCGACCTCCAGCAGTCCATCGACAAGGCCGTCGAGCAGGGTATCGACGAGGGCATCACCCTCATCGCCGCCGACGTGACCAGCGAGGACGACGTCAAGGCCGCCATCGCCCGCGCCACCGAGGCCGCGCCGCTGCGCGTCGTGGTCAACTGCGCCGGCATCGCGCCGGCCGCCCGCATCGTCTCCAAGAAGGGCGTCCACGCGCTCGACCTGTTCGAGACCTGCATCTCCGTGAACCTCGTGGGCACCTTCAACGTGCTGCGGCTGGCCGCCGAGGCCATGTCCACCCAGGACACCGTCGACGAGGACGGCCAGCGCGGCGTCATCATCAACACCGCATCCGTCGCCGCGTACGAGGGCCAGGTCGGGCAGATCGCCTACGCCGCCTCCAAGGGTGGCGTCTACTCGATGGGCATCTGCGCCGCCCGCGACCTCGCGCAGTTCGGCATCCGGGTCAACACCATCGCCCCGGGCACCATCGAGACCCCGATGCTCAAGGGCCTGACCGAGGAGTTCCAGAAGTCGCTCGAGGCCGCGATCCCGTTCCCGTCGCGCCTCGGCCGCCCGTCGGACTACGCGCAGCTGGCCAACGCGATCGTCGAGCACGACTACCTCAACGGCGAGTCGATCCGCATGGACGGCGCCCTGCGCATGGCGCCACGCTAGTCAGCGCGCCGCGCACGGCAGCGCGGCGCTCCCCCTCGAGCGCCGCGCTGGATTGCGCCGCGCTGCAGCGTCGCAGACGACTGAGGCCCGCCCCCCTGATCGGGGCGGGCCTCGGTGCTGTTCGAGCCGGTGTCAGCCGCGACCGTTGTCGATGGCGGGGCCCGGAGCCGGGGCCGGAGCCGGGGCCGGAGCGGCACCCTGGGCCGGGGCCCACGGCAGCGGCGGCAGCGGCGGGAGGGCGATGCCGGCGGCGGTGAGCGCGGCGTGGATCTCCGGCGCGAAGTAGATGCCCGCACCGATGGCGGCGACGGAACCCAGCCCCAGGGTGGCGGGAACGAGCGAGCCGGTGCCGCCGGGGAGCGAGCCGGCACCGAGGGACCCCTCCATCGAACCGAGAACGGTGGTGGCTCCCTCGCCGATGCCGAGCGAGCCCGCGATAGGAGCGTAGATTGGGGCCAGCGAACCGGTGGTGGGCTCCCCCAGAAGCGAATCAGTGGTGGTGATGGAGCCCGTGCCGGGTGCCGGGCTGAGCGAGTTGACGCCGGAGGAGGCGATCGCCTCGGACAAGGAGCCCGAGAGCGAGCCGGTGGTCGGCTCGCCGATCAGGGAACCCTCGGTATCGAGGGAGCCGTTGCCGGTGGCATTGCCGTCCAGGATAAGCGAGCCCAGGTCCTCCGGGACCGAACCGTTGCCGGCCGAGTCGCCGGAGCCCTCGCTGCCGGAGCTCAGCTCGCCTGAGCCGCCGGTCAGGCTGCCGGCGTCCAGGCTGCCCTCGCTCTGCGCGTTGGCGACGCCGGTGGCGCCCGAGATGGCCAGAGCGGTGGCGGCAGCGACGGCGGCCACCTTGCGGGTCGTGAACGTCATTTCTTCGTCTCCTCGTGTGGAAAAGGTCCCCAGGCGCGGAGGCTCGTGGCCGAACCACCCCGGGCGGGGTTTGACGGCGTCAAAACAGTGTTATGGAGAAACCGCTTCGACCGCCCTGCCCGCAGGTCGGTGCACTCAGGACGTCAACGGAGAAAACTTAGTTAATTCTTAGTTATAATCTGGCCCGAGAACTATTCTCGGCCTGCGATTCTGGCCTCGTCCGGGCGGATCCGGTCACGCTTCTTCCCGTGATTACACCACCGCCGATGCCTCGAGGCCCACCCCCGGCGTCGGGAGCGGGCCTCGAGAGCGGAAACAGTACGGGGCGGAGGAGGCCCCGGAGGAGCTAGTAGCCATCCCGGCTCGAGCGGGAGATCCACTCGCGCACAGCGCGAGTGGCCCGGACATCGTCCTCGTTGTACTCCAGGATCCGTTGCCTTCCCGCCTCACGCTCGACACCCCGGGCCGCCTGCGCGTCCCGGTACCACCCGAGCGAGGCCTCACCGCCCGCTTCCGGATCGCGCCAGGTGAACCCGGCGACCGGCGCGACCACCTTCAGGCCCAGGCCGGACGTGGACACGAACTGGGTGGCGACGGCCTCGTGAACGTCCACCCACAGCGGAGAGGAGATGAATCGCCGCACCTCGGCGACGCCGGGGACCCCCTTGACGACGGCGAGGGTGCCTTCCGGGCCGAACCTGCTCGCCGAGGAGAGGAGCCAGCCGTTCTCGGCGGCCCGTGAGTAGCAGTACGCGCGGAACGAGCGCCCCTGCCCTGCCGCCCGGTCCCGTATCCCGGTGAGCCAGCGCCAGAATTCCGCGAACGCCCGCCCCTCGTCGGCGCCCGGAAGTCGCGACCACGTCACGAACGGCCGATAGCCCTCGTCCTCGAGCGGCCGCCCGTCCCTCAGGGTGAGCAGCGTGCCCCACAGGTAGGCGCCGTCGTCGAGGTGGCTCTCGAGGTCGACGTCCACCTCCACGTCCGCCCGGGGGATCGTCGGCCGCGCCACCTTGGGCACCACGACCTCGCCGTCGCGGTGCGCCCGCGCGCGCAGGACCGCGTCGGAGTACGGCTCGCCGTTCCAGTCGGTCGGCCGGTCCGGCCCGGCCTCCGCGAGTTCCGCCACGGTCCGGATCCCCCGCGCCCTCAGGGCCCCCACCTGTCCGCCGCCGACGACGAGGCTGACGTCATCGGACAGGACCAGCCGGTCGCGACACCCCTCGACGGGCCCGTCCCGGTCGTCCCACCCCTCCCACCACGGGCAGGTGCGGCATTCGCCGATCCGGCTGGGGGCGGTGTCCAGCTCACCGCGCACCACCGCCAGTCGCGTGGCGTGGGTGCGGTCGGCCGGGTCGAGCACGGGCTCGAGGTCGTGCACGACCGCCCTCGCCGAGCCCAGCCCGAGCACCGCACCCACCGGACTCGACGCCGCGTGCCCCGCGGTCTCGAGCAGACGCCAGGCGTGGACGAGCCGGTCGAGGTCCGCCGGATGGCGCCGTACCCGCAGGGAAGGATCGGGCTCCGGCGCCCAGTCGAGGAGCCGCGTCACCGTCGCCGTCGCCGACCCCTTGCCCCGCCTCGGATCGACCACCTTGTGGTTGACCACCAACACCGGCGCGTACCCGCCCCCTGGCACGGCCGCCAACGTGCACCTCAGGCCCGCCCGACCACTGCCCTCATCGGCGGGGAGGGCGGCGCCCCACACCAGAGTCGCCCCATCGGCCAACGCCCGGAGGGTCTCCTCCTCGTCGTCGTCACCCGGTACGTCCCCCGGCAGATCCGTCCAGTGGTCCCCCACCACGTCCACCACCGCGGCGTCGGGGCGAGCGCCCGCGAGCGCGCGCTCCCTCAGTCCCGCGCGGCGATCCGCCGCAGCCATGGCGCGCAGCCTGACGCCCTCGTCGATCGGCGCGGTCCGCCACCACCCCGGCCGGGCGTCGCGCTCCCGGGCCACTCGGTGCAGACATCTGGCCCCCGACGCCGGTCCCACCACCGCCGCGTCGGGGACCCGGCCCGTGGTGCGCTCGGCGTCCTCCATCGCCGTCCATCATGGCCCAGCCGCCCAGTGCACGACGGTCCGGTCCTCAGTGCCCGGCAATTCGCCTAGGCTGGTGGCCTGATGTTCGCGACGAGAGAAGGATCGACGCCCATGGGCAAGCTGACGACCTACCGCGACAAGCGTGCCGGACTCCGGGCCCATGCCGCGGCGCTCAAGTCCACCGCCATGACCGAAGCCAAGCTCGCGGCCAAGGAGGCCCGCAAGCAGGCCAGGGAGGCCCACCGCGTGGAGCTGGCGGAGGCCAAGAAGCGCGCCAAGCTCGAGGGCAAGAACGCCGACCGCAGGGCAAAGCGGGAGGAGAAGCGCGCCGAGAAGCAGAACAAGCTCGACCGCAAGGCCGCCAAGCGGGACCGGAAGGCCGAGAAGGTCCACGCCAAGGAGGAGCGCAAGACCATCAAGCGCGAGGCCAAGATCCTGGCCAAGGACCGGAAGCTCGCCGAGAAGATCGACGCCGCCGGCCGCAAGCACGAGTACCAGCTGGCCGAGATGGAGCTCGACAAGCTCAAGGGCACCAAGCTCAACAAGGACGACGTCCAGCGCTGGCTGAACATAGCCCAGGTCGCCACCCCGGTGCTGCTGCCACTGCTCTACAAGGTCGTGTCCAACGTGCAGAGCTCCGACAATACCGCCGGGGCCGGCGGCGTCGATCTCAAGGCCGCCGGCATCAACGCCACCGGCCCCGGTGCCGCCCTGGGTGCGCGGATCGTCCGCCTCGAGCGCACCCTCGACCAGCTCGAGACCAGCCGCGGTGGCGAGCGGGAGGTCAAGGACTTCGTCGCCTCCACCCGCAAACGCCTGACCGACCTGCGTACGGCCGTCGAGACCGCCGAGACCACGCCCACCGCCCAGCGGCGCGAGATCCACTCCTCGATCTCCGGCGAGCTCGACCGCGTGAACAAGGACGTCCTGGCCCGCCTGGGGGTCAAGGCGTGACCCAGCTCCGCTGTCGTCCGGTGCAGCGTGGTGGTCGGGCGCTGGGTGGGCGTCCGGCGCTTGGTGGGCGTCTGGCCTCCGTCGCGGTGGCGGCCGCGCTGCTCGGCGGCGTCACCGCCCCCGCCGTGCTGCTCGCGCCCGTCGCGGCCGCGCACTCCGTGCTGATCTCCGTAGACCCGGAGGACGGCTCGCAGCTCGACGCGGCGCCCGAGCAGATCGTGTTGACCTTCAACGAGGAGGTCAACCGGAACTTCGCCTCCGTCGCCGTCACCGCCGGTGATGACCGGGCGAACCGCGTGGCCGGCGAGCCGATGGTCGACGGCGAGACCGTCACCGCGCGCGTCGACGACCTCGCGCCCGGCGCCTACACCGTCGGCTATCGCGTCACCTCGGCCGACGGGCACGTCGTGAGCGGGTCCTCGGTGTTCACCGTGGCCGGTGCCGAGGGTGGCGCCGGTGCTGGCGAGGCCGGTGGTGAGGGCGGTGCAGCCGGCGGCGAGGGCGGTGCCGGGGCTGAGGGTTCCGCTGCCGGCGGGGCCACGGCTGCCGACGCCGGTGGCGAGTCCGCGGACGCCGATGCGACCGAGGCCGATGTCGCCGACGAGACCTCCGGCGAGAGCTCCGGGGTCAATCCCGTGATCTGGGCGGTCGGCGGCCTGGCCGTCCTGCTCATCGGCGGGGCGTTCGTGCTGCTGCGCCGGGGTCGCGGCAGCGGCAGCTGACTGACCGGCTGACTGACTGACTGACCCGGGGCAACGGGCCGGCGCGCGCTCCGGACCTCGGCCCGCCCCCGGGCAGCCGCACGCCTCCTTGGCGTCTCGCTCCCGAGCCTGGCGTCTCGCTCCCGCAGATGGCGTCCCGCTCCTGGGCCGGGCGTCTCGCTCCCGCGAAATCCTGGCCAGCCGCACGCCTCCCTGGCGTCTCGCTCCTCCGGATGTACGTGAGACACACAGCCGCTCCTCGCCATGGCGTCTCGCCCACACTTCGGGGCGGGCGAGACGCCATGTTGGCGAGCGGCTGTGGTCGGGTGAGCGACCTACGCAGCTCCGGCCCGTAGTCGGGCTACCGCCCCGGCAGGAACCGCATCGCGTTGGTCGCGGGCGCGAGCACCTGCTGCCACCGCTTACGCGGCAGGAACGACGGCCCGCCCATGTGCATCACTCGCTGCGTGGCGATCGTCTGGGCCTCGGTGTACTTGAGCAGGCCCTCGTCACCGTGCCGGCGGCCGACCCCGGAGGCGCCCATGCCGCCCATCGGCCCGGCGACCGAACCCCAGCCCGCGACGTACCCCTCGCCGACGTTGACGGTGCCCGTCCGCAGGCGCGCCGCGATCGCCTCGCCCTCCGCGTCCGTGGCGGCGAACACCGAGGAGTTGAGCCCGTATTCGGTCTTGTTGGCCTCGGCGATCGCCTCCTCGACGGAGTCGACCGGGTAGATCGACACCACCGGGCCGAAGGTCTCGTCGCCGAAGCAGGTCGCGTCCTCGGGCACGTCGGCCAGCAGGGTGGGCTCGTAGAACAGGGGGCCCAGGTCGGGCCGGGCCCGCCCGCCGGCCAGGACGCGGGCCCCCTTGGACACGGCGTCGTCGACGTGCGCGCTCACGGTGTCCAGCTGGTCCTGCGAGATGAGGCTGCCCATCTCGGCCTCGAAGTCGTACCCCGGGCCGACGCTCATGGCCTTGACGCGGGCGGTGAGCTTCTCCGTCAGCTGCGCCGCCACGGACTTCTCCACGTAGAGGCGCTCAACCGAGATGCACAGCTGGCCGGAGTTGGAGAAGAAGGCGCGCGTGGCGACCTCGGCGACGCGGTCGAGGTCGGCGCCCGCGGTGACGATCATGGCGTTCTTGCCACCGAGTTCGGCGGAGAATCCGATCAGACGCTCGCCGCACTGGCGCCCGAGCGTGCGGCCGGTCGCGGTGGAACCGGTGAACATGAGGTAGTCCACGTTGTCGACGATCGCGCCGCCGACGGTCCCGCCCGCACCGGGGACCACCTGGAACAGCTCGCGTGGCAGGCCGGCGCGGTAGAACATGTCGGCCGCCGCGAGCGCGCAGAACGGGGTGATCGACGCCGGCTTGATCACGACGGCGTTGCCGGCGATCAGCGCGGCGAGTGCGTCGGTGGCGGCGAGGTTGAGCGGGTAGTTCCACGGCGCGATCACGCCCACGACGCCCTTGGGCTGGCGGCGGACCACGGCTTTGGTCAACCCGGGCAGCATGCCCTGGACCCGCTTGGGCGCGAGCAGGCCGGGAGCGGTGCGAGCGTAGTGGCGGGCGGTGATGAGGCAGTCGAGGACCTCTTCCTGCGCCGACGAACGGCTCTTGCCGGTCTCGGCCTGGACGATGTCCATGAGCTCGGCCCGGTTGCGCATGACCTCCTTGGCGAACCGGGTGATCACGGCGACGCGGTCGGCTACGTCGCGGTCGGCCCACGCCACCTGGGCGGCGCGGGCCCGCTCCACCGCGGCGACCACGTCGTCGGCGGTGCCGGCGGGGATCTCCGCGAGCGGCTCGCCGGTGAAGACCTCGTTGATGGTCGACGACGGGCGACTCGACGGGTCGGCGCGGAATTCGGGGATCGCGACGAGGTCGCGGAGGCGGTCGTACACGCGGGGCGCAGGTCGGCTCATGCCCGCCAAGGTTACCGGCGAGTACGCGCCGCTGTACACCCCGGCATGATTTGTCAATCCACGCACCCGATGCTTGACCCTGACGCGGCGTCAGGCCCCACGCTCGTCGGTGTGAGAGATGCTGGATCGATGACGACGCACGAAGGTGACGGCACGCCCGCTCCGGACGGGACTCGCGGGTCGGCCGGGCTCACAGTGGGCGCGGCCGCCGCGTTGGTCGGCGTGAGCGTGCGGACCCTGCACCACTGGGACCGGATCGGGCTGGCGCGGGCGAGCGGGCGGACGTGGTCGGACTACCGCGTGTATGACGACAACGACATCGCGCGGCTCCACCGCGTGCTGGTCTATCGGGAGCTGGGTTTCCCGCTCGCGGAGATCGGCGCACTGCTCGACGACCCCGAGGTCAACGAGCGCGCCCACCTGAACCGCCAGCGTCGGCTGCTGGTCGAGCGCATCTCTCACCTGCAGGAGATGGTCTCCGCAGTGGACCGCCTGAAGGAGGCGATCGACGTGAACGCACCCCTGACCCCGGAGGACCGGGCCGAGATCTTCGGCACCGACTGGGATCCGAACTGGCAGGACGAAGCCGCCGAGCGCTGGGGCGACACCCCGCAGTGGGAGCAGTCGCAGCAGCGCACGGCGAAGATGAGCAAGGAGGAGTGGAAGCGGGTCAAGGCCGAGACGGAGTCGCTGAACGCCGACCTGGCCGCCGCGAAGCGCGCCGGGGTGGATCCCGGCTCGGCGGAGGCGGCCGCGTTGGTCGAGCGACACCGGGCGTCGATCTCGCAGTTCTACGACTGCTCCCGGTCGATGCAGGTGCTGCTGGCGCGCATGTACCGGCAGGACGAGCGGTTCGCGGCGACGTACGAGGCCCTCGAGCCCGGCCTGACGGACTGGCTCGTCGCGGCGGTCGAGGCGGGTGCCCGCGCCCACGGCGTCGACCCCGACACCGCGACGTGGGACTGAATCGCCGCCGCGCGCCGTGAGCGGGGCGGTCGGCGGCCGTACGCTGGCCCGCATGAGCCGATGGACCACTGCTGACATCCCCGACCAGACCGGCCGGACGTTCGTCATCACCGGGGCGAACTCCGGCCTGGGCCTGCAGGCGACCCGGGCGCTGACCGAGGTGGGCGCCCGGGTCGTCATGGCCTGCCGCGACACGACACGCGCCGAGGCCGTCCGCGCCGGGCTCGCGCACCCGGAGCGCGCCGAGGTCGTCGAGCTCGACCTGGCCGACCTCGACTCGGTGCGGGCGGCGGGCGAGGTCCTGGGTGGCCGGGCGCCGGACGCGCTCATCAACAACGCCGGCCTGATGAACATCCCGCGGTCGCGCACCGCACAGGGGCACGAGATGCAGTTCGGCGTCAACGTGCTGGGCCACTTCGCGCTCACCGAGCTGCTCGCGCCGGCGCTCACCGACCGGGTCGTGTGGCTGGGGTCGATCATGCACCGCTTCGGTTCCGTCGACCCGGACGACCTGGACTGGACCCGCCGCCGCTACTCGCCGATGACGGCGTACGCCGCCTCCAAGCTGGCCTGCGTCATGCTGGCGTACGAGCAGCAACGCCGGCTCGAGCTGGCGGGGTCGTCGCTCAAGGCGGTGGTCGCGCACCCGGGGTACTCGGCGACCAACCTGCAGTACCGCAGCGGCAGCCGCGTGCAGGACCTGGTCATGAAGGGCGTGGAGAAGATCCCGTACCTGGTGCAGCCGGCCGAGCGGGGCGCGCTGCCGCAGCTGTACGCGGCGACGGTCGAGTCCGTGCGGCGCGGCGCGTACATCGGCCCCGACGGCCCCGGTGAGCTCACCGGGTACCCGACGACAGTGCGGTCCACGCGCGCCTCGCGGGACCCGGACGTCGCGGCCGCCCTGTGGGAGCGGTGCGCGCAGATGACCGCCGCCTGAGTCCCGCCGCGCCGCCGGATACCGCCGCGCGCGCCGGCGCCCAGATGCCCACCGCCGCGCACCGGCGCCGCGATGTCGACCGCCGCCGCGCGGGGAGGCCCACCGGGGGGGGGCGACGACGACGAGGTGCGCCCTACGCCCGCCGGCGGGACGCGGCCAGCAGCAGCACGCCCAGCAGAACGGTCCCGGCCGCCAGACCCGCCACCGTGGCCGTCCGCACGCCGGTCACCGCCAACGCGGCGGTAGCCGACTGCCCGGCCGGGCCGGAGGTGGTGTCCGCCGCCGCGGCGTGAGCGGGCGCCGGAGCGGCGGCGGCGTCCAGGGTGCGGCCCCCGGCACCGGTTCCGACCCCCGCCTCAGCCGCGGGCCCGTTCGCGCCGGCCGGGGTGGCGGGGAGCTCGTCGTCGTCGTCGCCCCCGGTCGTGGCCCCGGGCGCACCGTCCGCGGCACCGGACGCGTCCTCGTCCTCCTGCGTCTGCCCGGCGGCCTCCGCCTCCGCGGCCGCCTGCGCCTCGGCGCGGCGGCGCTCGTTGTCCTCGTACGGGTCCTGCAGCGCGGCGATCTGCACCGCCTCGATGCTCCCCGCCAGCCCGCCGGGCAGCTCGGTGCCCGCCGCGGCCGCCGCGTCCGTGAGCAGCGCACCACCCTCGGCGGACCCCTCGACCAGGCCGTGCCAGAAGTCCAACTCGTGCGGGTAGAGCTCGCCCGCGTCCTGACGCTCGTCCAGCGCGGCGAAGTATCCGCCCGCGAACTGCAGGCTCAGAACGGGGAAGATGTACTCGGGGATCGCGATCGACCCCAACCCGATCGTGCCCGAGCCGACCGACCCGGTGGGGTTGACGTACACCGATCCCGGCAGGCTGCCCGACGACGCGACCGACGCCGCCGCCGACCCGCCCGCCACGCCCACGGCCTCGAGCGGCGCCACCGAACCCACGACCTCGCCGACCGACTGCGCGCCGTCGACCACCGGGGCGCTGCCCGTGTCCCGCAGGGCCTCCGAGCCCAGGCCCCCGCCGCCGATGACGATCTCGTCCGGCAGCTGGCCGATCAGCTGGTCCACGCTCGACACGCCCGTCTCGGGCAGCGTCGACCCCGCCCCCGGGGTGGGATCGTCCTGGGCCAGTGCCACGGCGGGCACGGAGACGGCCGCCACCACGGCGGCGGTGACGGCGGCGCCGAGGCGCCAGGTCCGGGCTCCGGGACCACTGGGCTGGGACATCACGACTAGGCCTCTCGTCACACGGCGGGCCCGTCGACCCGCGCACGGGTGAGCGTACTACTGCGGGATCGTGCTACTGCAGAGCCGAGGTCAGTCGGGCGACGTTGTCCACGTACCGACCCGCCCACGGCCGACTCATCCAGGCCTCCAACCCCAGGGTCGTGCACTCCTGGAGGTAGTCGTCCACGACGTCGTTGAGTGCCGACACCGCCTCCCCGCCGAGCACCAGCATGCTCACCTCGAAGTTGAGGTTGAACGACCGCTGGTCCATGTTGCTCGAGCCCACGACGCCCGCGTAGTCGTCGATGAGCACCGTCTTGGTGTGCAGCACGGCCGGCGAACGGAAGCGATGGATCACCACCCCGGCCTCCAACAACGCCCGGAAGTACGACCGCTGCGCGTGGTGCACGAGGAACTGGTCGGCGTGCTCCGGCACGAACACCTCCACCGACACCCCGCGGAACGACGCGGACGTGAGCACGTGCAGCAGCGCCTCGTCCGGCACGAAGTACGGGCTGACGATCCGGATCCGCTCCTGCGCGTGCGAGATGAGCTGGGTGAACATCCGCAGTCCCGGCTGCGTGCGGTACCCCGGTCCCGACGGCACCAGCTGGAACGCGCTGACCGGGTCCCCCGCCGTCGGGTCGCCGCCCTTACGGCCCGGGGCCAGCGGGGCGCCGAGCGCCAACTGCTCGAGCGTCCCGATGACCTCCCCCGACTCGGTGAACCAGTCCACCGCGAACACGCCGTCCATCGCCTGCACGATCTCCCCGCGGACCTCCATCATGAGGTCGACCCACTCGCGACCGAGCCGGGCGTTGCGGCTGCTCCCGTAGTGGCGCTCGATGAGGTTCTGCGAGCCGATGAAGCCGTGCTCGCCGTCCACGATGAGCATCTTGCGGTGATTGCGCAGGTCCGGGCGGCGGAAGCGGCCCCGGAACGGGTTGACCGGGAGCATGAGATGGAACTCCACGGGCGTCTTGCGCAGCTTCTTCCGCAGCCTGGTGAACCCCCGGTAGCGCAGGGACCCCAGGTGGTCCACCAGGACCCGCACCGCGACGCCCCGCTCCGCCGCCTCGACCGCGGCCGTGAAGAACTCGTCGGTCTCGCCGTCCCACGACTGCGCGTAGAACTCGATGTGCACGTGGTCGCGGGCCGCGCGCACCGCCTCAGTCATCGCCGCGAGCGACCGGCTGTAGTCCGAGTGCAGGGCCACGAAATCCCCGGACATCGCGGGGATCGCGGTGAGGGTCCGGTTCATCTCCAGGATGGTGCGCACGCCCGGCGCGACGCCCACGCCATCGGGGACGGTGGGCCGCTGCCTCAGCGCGTCGGCGTACAGCCGGTTGGCCTCGGCCTGGATGACGTGACGCCGGCCGGTGATGTACGGGTTGCCCAGGAGCAGGAACAGCGGCACGCCGACGACCGGGATGAACAGGATCGCCAGCAGCCAAGCCTGCGACGAGGACGGCTGCCGGTTCTCCGGCACCATCCCCAGCGCGAGGATCTTGATGACGTACTCGGTGATGAGCAGCGCGGAGGTGACACCCTCGGGGAAGGGGAGGAACGCGAGGCGATCGACGGCGGGGTTCACGCCGTCGGACGGGTCAGGACCGTGCCGAACGCCAGGGCTCGGGGGTCGATGACCGCGCCCCCGCGCATCGTCCACCGCACCACGCCCGCCAACGCACGCTGCGCGTACACCGAGTCCGCGGAACCCAGCTCGCGGGCCCCGGGCAGCACGACGAACGCCTCGTCGTCGGCGACCGCGGCGAAGTCCGCCCGCAATCCCTCCCGGATCTCCCCGCGATCGCTCAGCCCCACCACCGCGGCCGTGCTCCCGGCCATCCAGCGCGCGACGTCCGCCAGATCGAACCCGCGGCGCCGCGCCTCGGTCCACACCACCGACAACCCCAGGCGGGCCGAGGCCACGGCGTCGATGGTGCCGTCCCGCAGCGCGCCCCACAGCAGCTCGCGGTTGGCGGCGTCGCGGATAGGCGGATCGAGCCGCGCGACCTCCGATCCGCCGTGGGTGACCTCCGAGACCAGCGCCAGCATGTGGGGACTCGTCGAGGCCGTCACGGCCAGGCCCTCCGCCCGGGCGTCGCGCAGCAGGGGCAGCTCCTCGTGGTCGGCGACCGCGCGCACGTGCAAGCGACCGCCGGTCCGGCGGCAGACCCCCAGCAGCCCGGACAGATCGTCCACGCTGGCGTCCACCGCGAAGAGCCCGCCGTGTGCGGCGACCTCCTCCGCGGCCGCGACCAGTTGCGCGTGGTCCAGCGTCGGCGTGCCCTCCACGCCCTTCCCGGCGGCCACGGCGGACACCCCGAACACCCCGCGGTCCAGCAGGTCGCCGAGCCGGCCCAGGTTGTCCGGCACCGCCGCGCCCCACAGCCCGACGTCGACGGTCGACTCTCCGGTGACCTCGTCGCGCCAGCGATCCACGTCCTCCGGGCGGATGGCGACCGGGTCGCCGTCGGTGCCGTAGTCCACGACCGTGGTGATCCCGCCCTGCGCTGCGGAGCGCGTGCCGACCGCGACGTCCTCGGTACTCACGTGCGGGTCGACGAGACCAGGCATGAGGACGACGTCATCCCCCAGGTCGATCGTGTGGTCACCGGCCAGGCCGATGTCCCGTGCTTCCGAGCCCGTCCGCACCGACGTGATGACGCCCCCGTCCACCGTCACCGCCGCCTGCTGGATGCGGCCGTCGACCACCGCGCGGCGGGCGTGGATCAGGAGTTCGTACTGAGCCACGGAAGGCTCCTTCCGGTTTCTCGGACGTTGACGGGCACCCTCGATGTGGCCATTGTCCCCTACCGCGTGCTCCCACGCGGCGGCGCGGCCGGATAGCGTTAACCCGACAGACCACCGCCCAGGAGGACCCCCATGACCGACACCCCCGCCGGATTCATCCCCACCGCGGACCTCGTCGACGAGATCGGCGAGGACGTCCGCAGCTGCGACCTCCAGTTCCGCGACCTCGGCGGACGCACGGAGTTCTCCGGACGAATCTCGACCGTGCGCTGCTTCCAGGACAACGCACTGCTCAAGAGCATCCTGGGCGAGCCCGGCGAGGGGCGCGTCCTCGTGATCGACGGCGGCGCGAGTCTGCACACCGCGCTGGTGGGCGACATCATCGCCGAGCTCGGCCGCTCGAGCGGCTGGGCCGGCGTCGTGGTGAACGGCGCCATCCGCGACTCGGCGGTCATCGCCGGGATGGAGTTCGGCTGCAAGGCCCTGGGCACGAACCCGCGCAAATCCACCAAGACCGGCGAGGGCGAGCGGGACGTGACCGTCAGCTTCGGCGGGGTCGACTTCGTCCCCGGCGAGATGCTCTACGCCGACTCCGACGGGATCGTGGTGCGCTGACGGCGGATTCAGGAGGCGCCCGCGAGGCTCCCGATGGGGATCAGGAAGATCTCGCCCAGCGACGCCTCCGGTCCGTAGCTCCCGAGCGACCCCGGTGCGTACGAGCCCGTCGCGTTGGGCACGTCCACCGACAGGGCGACCGACCCGGTGTTGATGAGTCCGGAGAGCAGGTCCATGAGGGACCCCGTGCCCAGCGAGCCGTAACCGATGCTCCCGATCGCTTCACTCACGGCGGGCGACAGAAGCGCGCTGCGGATCGTTCCAGAGCCCTCTGAATCCTCGGGCTCCTGCGCCGTGGCGGCGCCCGCTCCCGTCAGCAGGGCTGCCGCGGCGAGCGCCGAAACGGTGGCGGCGAGGGTGGTGGCGCGCATGGGGTTCCTCCGAGGTCATCGCCCCGCCCTCGGCGGGTGCGTTCGCGGGTCATGATATCGGCGGTGACACCGGCCGTGGTGCGCGCCGGTCAGGCCTCGCGGCGGATCCAGCGCAGCAACGGCCCGAGCGAGACCCGATCGGTGAGGTCCAGACCGCCCAGTTCGAGCATGGACTCCTCCTCCGGGGTGCGGTCGGTCTTGCGCCGCAGGGCGGCCAGCGCGGTCTTGATCCCGAGCCGCTGCCGGAAGCCGAGCTGGTCCGGCGTGACCACGCCGCGGAGCTGGAAGAGCTTGAGGTCGCGCAGCTGATCGGACGAGAACTCGCTCGACATCAGCTCGATCCGGGCGTCGTCGGTGACCGGGGTGGGCCCGACCATGACGACGGCGACGCGGCGTCCGGCCTCGACGAGGGCCTCCCAGTTGTCGCGGATGAACGCCGAACCGCCCAGCCCACCACCGGGGCGCATCCCCGTGACGAGGACGACCGTCCCGGCGACCACCAGCTCGGCCGGATCGGCCGCGTCGTGATGGGTCGCCCGGGTGTCGAACTCCTCGGCCAGCCACGTGGCGTACCGGGTGGCACCGGGGTCGTCGTCGTGCAGCACCACTGGGGCCTGCACGGGCCCCCGTGAGTCCTCAGCCATCAGGTCGCGTCCCGTCCCTCGCGGGCGACGACGCGCGCCGCCCGGCCACCGATCTCCACCACGTCACCGTGAACCAGGCCGCGGCCGCGCCGGGTGTCGACCTCCCCGTTGACGCTCACCGCACCGGAGGCGACCGCGTCCTTGGCCTCGGCCCCGGAGTCCAGCAGCGAGGCCAGTTTGAGGAACTGGCCGAGCGTCAGCTTGCTGCTCAGGTCACAGTCGACGTCGTCGACGGGCGGACCGGCCGGAGGAGGGGTCGCCCGGGCGACCCGTCCCCGTCCTGCGATGTGGCGACTCATACCGCCGAGCCTATCGGGCGCGGCGTCACGCCACCGGATCCGTCCTCGGTGGCTGCTCGTCGAGCGGTTCGCCACGGCCGCGGCGGGTGACCAACGCCAGTCCCGTCCCGCCCGCCACGAGCACCGACGCCGCCAACACGAGCGCGACCGTCTGCACCCCGGACATGCCGAAGACCCCGGTGCCCTCCGGCTCGTCCACGACGGGCTGCCCGCCCTCGGTGGGCAGCGGCGGCAACTCGCTGAGGACCGGCAGTTCCGTGACGACCCCCCGGACCGCCGGGCCCGGCGGCTGCGCCGACGCCGCCGGCACGCCGACCAGCGCGACCGTCGCGCTGAGCGCGGCGATGACACTGGCGGGGCGACGGCTGACCATTGGTGCCTTCCATGACGGAGGCCGGACGGCCTGGAGACATAGTAGACCTGATCTTAGGTTCCATTAAGGTCAGGCGCCACGGTTGACCTTCAGCGCTGGGCCACATCCGTCGGCCGGACCGGCGCCGGCAGGGCCGTCTCCCCCATGAGGAACCGGTCCACCGAGGCGGCGGCCGCACGTCCCTCCGCGATGGCCCACACGATGAGCGACTGGCCGCGCCCCATGTCGCCGGCGACGAACACGCCCTCGACGTTGGTGGCGAAGGCGTCGTCACGACCGACGTTGCCGCGGTCGGTGAACTCCACCCCGAGGTCCGAGCACAGCCCGGACTTCTGCGCGCCGGTGAAGCCCATCGCGAGCAGGACCAGGTCAGCCGGGTACTCGAAGTCCGTACCGGGCACGGGCTCGAAGCGGCCGTCGACCATCCGCACCTCGGAGCCCTTCAGCGCGGTGACGTGTCCGCCCTCGCCGACGAACTCCGCGGTGGACACGCCGTAGACGCGCTCGCCGTTCTCCTCGTGGGCCGAGGCCGTGCGGAACATCAGCGGGTACATCGGCCACGGGGTCGACGCCGCGCGGGTGGCCGGCGGCCGGGGCATGATCTCGAACGACTTGACCGACTTCGCGCCCTGACGGGTCGCGGTGCCGAGGCAGTCCGCACCGGTGTCACCGCCGCCGATGATGATGACGTGCTTCTCGCGCGCGTGGATGGCGGGCAGTCCGTCGGCGTCCACGACCGGGTCCCCGACCGCGGCCTTGTTGGCCAGGGGCAGGTACTCCATGGCCTGATGGATGCCGTCGAGCTCACGACCGGGCACCGGCAGGTCCCGCCGCATGGTGGCGCCACCGCACAGGACCACGGCGTCGAACTGGGCACGCAGCTGCGACGCGGTGATGTCCTTGCCGACGTTGACGCCGGGACGGAAGACCGTCCCCTCCGCTTCCATCTGCGCAAGGCGACGATCGATGACCGCCTTCTCCATCTTGAACTCCGGGATCCCGTAGCGCATGAGCCCGCCGATGCGGTCGTCGCGCTCGAAGACGGTGACGGAGTGCCCCGCGCGGGTCAGCTGCTGGGCCGCAGCGAGGCCCGCGGGGCCCGATCCGACGACCGCGACGGTCTGCCCGGTGCGGAACGACGGAATGACCGGCTCCATGCCACCGTCGGCCCACGCGGCCTCGGCGATCTCCACCTCGACCTGCTTGATCGTCACCGGCGGCTGGTTGATGCCGAGCACACACGACCCCTCGCAGGGGGCCGGGCAGAGTCGACCGGTGAACTCCGGGAAGTTGTTGGTCGCGTGGAGCCGGTCCACCGCGTCGTCCCACTTGCCCCGATGCACCAGGTCGTTCCACTCGGGGATGATGTTGCCCAGCGGGCAGCCCTGGTGGCAGAACGGGATACCGCAGCCCATGCACCGGGACGCCTGGGTGCGGATCGAGTCCTCGGGCAGGACCGTGGACTCGTAGACCTCTTTCCAGTCCATGATCCGCAGGTCGACGGGGCGGCGCCGGGGCAGCTCCCGCTCGGTGTGCTTGAGAAAGCCCTTCGGGTCAGCCATTTGCGGCCTCCATGATCGCCTCGTCCACGTTGCGTCCGTCCTTCTCCGCCTGTTCGATGGCCAGCAGCACGCGCTTGTAGTCGCGCGGCATGACCTTGGCGAAGTGATTCACGTTCTGGGCCCAGCCACCGAGGATCTCCCGGCCCCGGGCCGAATCGGTCTCCTCCACATGGCGCTCGACTATCCCGTGAAGGAACTCCACGTCCTCACTGGTGAGTTCCTCGGTGTCGACGAGCTCGGCGTTGAGGTTCTCCGCGAGGACACCGCGGGGATCGTAGAAGTAGGCGACGCCACCGGACATCCCGGCCGCGACGTTGCGGCCGGTCGGGCCCAGCACGACCACCCGTCCACCGGTCATGTACTCACAGGCGTGGTCGCCCACGCCCTCCACCACCGCGGTGACGCCGGAGTTGCGCACGCAGAAGCGCTCCCCCACCATCCCGCGCAGGAACACCTCACCTGCGGTCGCGCCGTAGCAGATCACGTTGCCGGCGATGATGTTGTCCTCGGCCACGAAGTCGGGGGCCGCGTCCTCGGCCGGACGCACCACGATGCGTCCACCGGACAGTCCCTTACCCACGTAGTCATTGGCGTCGCCGAACACGCGCACCGTCACGCCCCGGGCGAGGAACGCCCCGAGCGAGTTACCGGCGGACCCGGTGAAGCTCAGGTCGATCGACCCGTCCGGCAGGCCGGCGGCACCGTGGGCCTTGGAGATCTCGTGACTGAGCATCGTGCCGACCGAGCGGTTGACGTTGCAGATCGGGTAGCTGCCCGTGAACGGTCCCGTCGCCGCGTCGGCGATCACGGCGCGCGCGTCCTCGATCAGCGTGCGGTCCACGACGCCGTCGAGCTTGTGGTCCTGCGACTTGGTGCGACGCAGGTCCTGGTGCATGAAGGGCGACTCGGCCTGGGCGAAGATCGGCTCCAGGTCGAGCTTGGCCGCCCGCTTGTTGTGGGCGAAGGCCCGCGACTTGTCGAGGCACTCGGTGTGCCCGATCGCCTCGTCGAGCGAGCGGAAGCCCAGCTCGGCCAGGTACTCGCGCACCTCTTCGGCGATGAACTCCATGAAGTTCACGACGTACTCGGCCTTACCGTTGAACCGCTCGCGCAGCACGGGATTCTGGGTGGCCACGCCGACGGGGCAGGTGTCGAGGTGACACACGCGCATCATGACGCAGCCGGCCACGACGAGCGGCGCGGTGGCGAAGCCGAACTCCTCGCCGCCGAGCAACGCGGCGACGATGACGTCACGCCCCGTCTTGAGCTGGCCGTCGACCTGGACGACGATCCGGTCGCGCAGACCGTTGACGAGGAGCGTCTGCTGGGTCTCGGCCAGGCCGAGCTCCCACGGGCCGCCCGCGTGCTTGAGCGAGGTCAGCGGCGACGCTCCGGTGCCGCCGTCGTGGCCCGAGATGAGGACGACGTCGGCGTGCGTCTTGGACACGCCCGTCGCGACCGTCCCCACGCCCTGCTCGGCCACGAGCTTGACGTGGATCCGCGCCTCCGGGTTGGCGTTCTTCAGGTCGTAGATGAGCTGAGCCAGGTCCTCGATCGAATAGATGTCGTGGTGGGGCGGGGGCGAGATGAGTCCGACGCCCGGCGTCGAGCCGCGGACCTCGGCCACCCACGGGTAGACCTTGCCCGGCGGGAGCTGCCCGCCCTCACCCGGCTTGGCGCCCTGCGCCATCTTGATCTGGATGTCGGTGCAGTTGGCCAGGTAGTGGCTGGTCACGCCGAACCGGCCAGAGGCCACCTGCTTGATGGCGGAGCGACGCCAGTCCCCGTTCGGGTCGGGGTCGAAGCGGTCGACAGCCTCCCCGCCCTCGCCGGAGTTGGAGCGCGCCTGCAGGCGGTTCATCGCGATCGCCAGCGTCTCGTGCGCCTCGGCCGAGATGGAGCCGTAGCTCATCGCACCAGTGGAGAACCGCTTGACGATCTCGGAGACCGGCTCGACTTCTTCGATCGGCACGGGCGGGCGGTTGCTCTTGATCTCGAACAACCCGCGCAGCGTCGCCAGCCGCTCCGACTGGTCGTCGACCAGGCGGGTGTACTCCTTGAAGATCTCGTAGCGGCCCGTGCGCGTGGAGTGCTGGAGCTTGAACACCGTGTCCGGGTTGAACAGGTGGTACTCGCCCTCGCGGCGCCACTGGTACTCGCCGCCGATCTCGAGCTTGCGGTGCGCGGCCTCCTCGGGCCGCGGCAGGAACGCGAAGCGATGCCGGAGGGCCACGTCCTCGGCGATCTCGTCCAGGCCGATGCCGTCGATGGGGCTGACGGAGCCGGTGAAGTACTCGTCGCACAGCTCCTGAGACAGGCCGGTGACGTCGAACAACTGCGCGCCGGTGTACGAGGCGAGGGTGGAGATACCCATCTTGGACATCACCTTGAGAACGCCCTTGGCGGCGGCCTTCCGGTAGTTGTCGCAGGCCGCGGCGGTGTCGACCCCGATGAGGTCGCCGTTCTTGACCAGCTCGTCGATCGACTCGAACGCCATGTACGGGTTGATCGCGTTGGCGCCGTACCCGAACAGCACGGCCATGTGGTGGACCTCGCGGGCGTCACCGGACTCGACCACCAGGCTGACGCGGGTGCGGGTCTTCTCGCGCACCAGGTGGTGGTGCACCGCCGAGGTGAGGAGCAGCGAGGGGATGGGCGCGTTGCGCTCGTCGGACTCGCGATCGGAGAGCACGATGAGGGTCGCGCCGGCCTGGATGGCCTCGGACACCTCTCGGCGGATGCGCTCCAGCGCGATCCGCAGGCCGCGGCCGCCGTGGGCGACGTTGTAGAGCCCGCGGACGACCACCGACCGCAGGTTCGGGCGGGAATCCCCGGCCTCCAGCAGCGTGGCGAGGTCGGAGCTGCCGAGGATCGGGTTGGCGACCTTGACCTGACGGCATGAACCGGGACCCGGGTTGAGGAGGTCACCCTCGGGACCGAGGGTCACACCGTAGCTGGTGACGAGTTCCTCGCGGATGGCGTCGAGCGGCGGGTTGGTCACCTGCGCGAAGCGCTGGGCGAAGTAGTCGAACAGCATCCGCGCACGCTGGGACAGCACCGGTAGCGGGGTGTCCGTGCCCATCGACCCGATCGCCTCGGCACCGCTCCCGGCCATCGGGGAGACGAGGATGCGCAGTTCCTCCTCGGTATATCCGAAGACGCGCTGACGCAACACCACACGCTCGTGAGCCATGTAGGGCTGCTCGACCCGGGGCAGGTCTTCGAGCCTGACCAGGCCCTCGTCGAGCCACTGCTTGTACGGGTGCTCGGCGGCCAGCTGCGACTTGATCTCCTCGTCGTCGATGATCCGCCCCTCGGCGGTGTCGACGAGGAACATGCGACCGGGCTGCAGGCGGGTCTTGGTGACGACCTTGTCCTGCGGGATGTCGAGCACACCCACCTCGGACGCCATCACGACGAGGCCGTCGTCGGTCACCCAGATGCGGGAGGGGCGCAGGCCGTTGCGGTCCAGTACGGCGCCGATCACGGTGCCGTCGGTGAACGTGATGGACGCCGGGCCGTCCCAGGCCTCCATGAGTGAGGCGTGGTACTCGTAGAAGGCCCGCTTGGCCGGGTCCATGGTCTCGTGGCGTTCCCACGCCTCGGGGACCATCATGAGCACGGCGTGCGGCAGGGGCCGGCCGGCCAGGGTCAGCAACTCCAGCGCCTCGTCGAAGCGCGCGGTGTCCGACCCTCCCGGGGTGCAGATCGGCAGCGCCGCGGGCAGGTCCTCGATGCGGTCGCTGGTCATGAGCGCCTCGCGGGCCCGCATCCAGTTCTCGTTGCCACGCGCGGTGTTGATCTCACCGTTGTGCGCGACGTAGCGGAACGGGTGGGCCAGCGGCCATGCGGGGAACGTGTTGGTGGAGAAGCGCGAGTGGACGATGCCCAACGCGGACTCGACGCGCTCGTCCTGCAGGTCCAGATAGAAGTCGGGGAGCTGCTTCTCGGTGAGCATGCCCTTGTAGACGAAGGTGCGCGGGCTCAGCGACGGGAAGTACACCGTCTCGGAACCCAGGTCGCCCTTGCCGGCGCCCTTCGAACCGAGCTCGTGTTCGCAACGCTTGCGCACCACGAAGCACTTACGCTCGAGCGCCAGGCCGGTCAGGAGCTCCCCGCCCGCGCCCGCGGCCTTGACGAAGATCTGGTTGATGGTGGGCTGCGCGTCACGTGAGATCGCGCCGACCGTCGAGTCGTCAACAGGGACCTCGCGCCAGCCGATCACGGTCACCCCCTGCTCGGCGGCGATCCGCTCGACCATCCGCATGGCGTCCATCGCCAGCATCCGGGATTGGGGGAGAAAACAAAGGCCGGTTGCATATGCCCCGGCCTCAGGTAGTTCTACGTTCTGCTCCTCACGCATCACCTCGCGGAGGAACAAGTCCGGTACCTGGATCAACAAACCCGTGCCGTCGCCGGTGTTGGCCTCGGCACCCACGGCGCCGCGGTGCTCGAGGTTCACCAGCGCGGCGATCGCCTTCTCGACGATGTCCCGGGACTGGCGTCCGTACATGTCCACCACGAACGCGACACCACACGAGTCGTGTTCGTATTCAGGGCGGTACAGGCTTCTGGGGCCGGGAGTCGTCATCATGTGTTCGCCTTCGCTTGTCGACGGGCGGACTCCGTGGTGGCTGGAGCACCCGTACTCAGAGGACCGAGGTCCTCCGGCCCGGAAATAATATGGGGAAGGGGGGCACATCACACAACTCGGAAAAGTCAAACCTGCGACCTTGACGTGGGAAGGCGATTCCACCTTGTGAGATTTCTCTCAGCACCGTGCCCGTCGACCGCAAACGACACCGCAGTCCCCGCCCCCCGCGTGAGCGGCTGAGGCGGGGACTCCTCTCAGGCTCCTCACCGAATGAACGGCAGGGGTGGCAGCGACACCCCGTCCGGAAGGAACACCTGGTAATCACCCAGGGAGCCGGTGGTGACCACGACCGCGTTCACCCCGACCGGGACCCCCGCCACGTCGGCGCCCACGCCGGGTTCACCGCCGCGCCCATTGGGCACCGACGGCCCGGGCGCGGGGGGAGCCTCTCCCACGATCGCGCCGGCGGCGACCGGCGCCGGGGTTCCGGGGAGCGGCGGGAGGGCGATCCCCAGATTGGCCGCGGCCTGGACGATCATCGGCCCGGCCGCGACCGACCCACCGATCGCGGCGACAGGAACCAGGAGCGGGAGCGAGCCGACCGCCGAACCCCCCGGCAGGGATCCGAGTGGCAGTGATCCCGTCGCCGAGCCGAGCGGCGCGAGAGATGCCGTCAGCGATCCCAGGGGCGCGAGCGACCCCGCGGCGGATCCTGGCTCCAGAGAGCCGGAAGGAAGCGAACCCGACGACAGGGAACCCTCCCCGGAGCCCGCTCCCGACCCCATCTGCGAACCCATGGACACCATGACGAGCAGGCTCACCAACGACCCTGCCTCCATAGACCCCGGGGCCGCCGAGCCGGGCTCCGAGGACTCCGGATCCAGCGACCCCGGATCCAGTGAGCCCGGCTCGAGCGACCCCTCGGCCGAGCCTTCCGCCGAGTCCGGATCCAGCGAGCCGGGACCGGAGGGCCCGGGCGACGAGCCCGGATCCTGAGAACTCGGGCCCAGCGAGCCCGGGTCCAGTGAGCCCGGCTCGAGGGATCCCCCGACCGAGCCGATCGGCGGCAGGGACCCGGCGCCGAGCGAGTCCGGGCCCAGCGAGCCCGGGTCGAGCGAACCCGGGCTCAGCGACCCTGCGTCCACAGCGCCGTCCGAGCCGAGTGCGAGTTCGACGTCGAGGGCGAGCTCGGCGGCGAACTCGGCGGAGCCGGTCTGGGCGTGCGAGACGGCGGCCGCCCCGGCGATCGTCAGGGCGGCGGCGCCGCCCACGGCTGCCAGTCGCAGTGGCAGTGGCAGTGGGTGATGTGAACTCATGGACGCTCTCGATTCCCCCGTGGCTCCGCATCGCACGGAAGCCGCTGATGAGCTATAGCCCACCCTCACGGTACTGTGATCCAGGTCACAGTTCCACCGCTAAATCAGATCCCCCTAGGCTCACGCGGGTGACCACTACCTCCCCACACGGCGGCCCGACCGCGCTGCTGCGGCGCATGGCCGACGGCACCGTCAAGCAGGTCAACCCCTTCACCGGCACCCAGGTGTGGACGGTCCCTGGCCGAGCGCACCGACCGATCGAACACGCGCCCGGCAACGTCGTCGCGGTGGATCCCGCCGAGCCGGAGGCGTACTGCGCGTTCTGTACGACGCGCCTGCGCGAGACCACCCCGGAGAAGGCGCGCCTCGTCCGCGAGGGAGACACCTGGGCCGTCCTCGACGAGATCCCGGCCGACCGGCTCGACGCCACCACGCCCGAGTTACGCCTGATCGGCAATCTCTTCGAGATCGTCTCCCTCGACTACTGGACGTCGGTGCACGGCTACCGGATCCCCGCCCGCGCAGCCGCCCACCAGGCGGCCTACCTCGCGTCCCCGGCTGGCGCCGAACACGTCCGTGCCCTGATCCGCACCCGCGTCGCCGCCGCACAGGGCGACCCTGCGGCCGCCGACGCCATGGACACCGCCGCCCTCGCAGAACACTCGGAGAGCTTCTTCGGCGGGTGCCACGACGTGGTGGTCGCGCGCCGCCACCTCGTCGACGGCGCAGCCTCCAGCGACCGCCACGCGTCGTCGGGGGAGCTGACGCCGGAGGAGCACGAGCAGTACGTCGCCTTCACTATCCGTGCCATGCGGGGGCTGTACCGCGACAATCCGCACGCCGCGTACGTGTCGGTGTTCCAGAACTGGCTCGCGCCGGCCGGCGCGTCGTTCGCGCACCTGCACAAGCAGCTCGTGGCGATCGACGAGGTCCCCGCCAAGACCTCCCGGGAGATGGCGGCGCTCGCCCGCGAACCGGATCTCTACAACACGGCCGGGATCGATCACGCGGTGGCCGAGGGCCTGGTGCTGGCGGCCAACGAGCACGCCGTCGCGGTGGTCGGGGTCGGTCACCGCCACCCGGCACTGGTGGTCTACTCGAGGTCGCGGGCCGGCCGGCCGTGGGAGCACTCGGCGGCCGAACTGCGCGGGGTCTCCGATCTGCTGCACGCCTGCCACGCCGCGACGGGGCCGCTGGTGCCGTCCAACGAGGAGTGGCACACCCTGCCGCCGGGCTCGGCGGGGGACGACGCGGCGATGCCGTGGCGGATCGTGCTCAAGTGGCGCATCTCGACGCCGGCCGGGTTCGAGGGCGCGACCGGGATCCACGTCAACACGATCGACCCGTGGGGCCTGCGGGACCGGGTGGCGCCGCGCCTGGCGCGGCTGCGGGCGGCCGGCCGTATCGCCGACATGGCGTTGGGGGCCGAGTGCGGGGACATGCGGGGGGGCGCTGCGCTACGCGCGGTGACGACGACGAGGTGCGCCCGGCCCGGCCGGCGGGCGTGGCCGGTCAGTGGCCGCGGGAGCCGGTCCTGCGGGGCGCCCCGATCGCGGGGGTGGTGGCGGGCGCGGCGACGGCGCAGATCTTCGTGATCGGGGTGATCGCCTGAGTGGGGGTGATCGGCGCGGCGGTCGCCTCACGGATCCCCGGCACGGATGCGGGGATCACCACGGGCGTCGTCAGGGTCGGATCGAGCACCACGGCGGTGGGCGTCTCCTCGGAGCCGCCGTTGATCGTGCAACACAGCTCGTGCGCGTCCTCGTCGCGCCAGATGTTGACCCAGTGGACCTTGAGGCCCTCGCGGCTGGCCCGGCGGCGCAGCGCCGCCGAGTAAGGGCAGCCCGGCCGCCACAGCACCACGACCGCGTGCCCGGCGGAGGCCAGGGCGCGCACGGCCTGCAACGACTGGTGCCCCGTGGCGCGCAGCGGCGAGTTCCACAGCGCCACGAACAGCGTCCCGACGAGGACCACGGCCGCCAGCAGCGCACCGTGGCCGAAGCCGACGAGTGTCCACGCGATCGCACAGCCCAGCGCCATGACGGCGGCGGGGCCGAACCAGCGGCCGGGGACGAGCTCCCGCCCGGCCCGTGCGAAGGGGTGGGTCACGCGCACGACCATACGCCCCTCGTTTCGGTGCGTGGGGCCCGCTTCCCCAGAATTGTGATCTGGCAACGACTCTGCTCTCAGGCCCAGGGCAGCGGTCCCAGTTCGCGTTCCGCCCACCGGCGGACGGCCTCGCCGTCGCGGACGTCGAGCCCGACGGTGTCGACCTCGATCGCCTCCGGCCACGCCGCCGGGCGCGCCAGCTGGTCGTCGAGGACCTCGATGGTCGCCTCGGACGGGTCCGACCCCGCGCGCGCCCGATCGGTGATGCGCCGCACCAGCTCGTCGCGGGGCGCGGTGCACGAGATCTCCACCAGTTCGGCGTGCGCGTCGGCGGCCACGGTCTCGGCCTCGGCCCGCCGCCGCGGCTCGAGCCACGTGGCATCGAGCACCACGCTGCGGCCCAGGGCGAGCGACGCGGCGGCGCGGGCGAGCATCTCGGCGTAGACCGCCCCGACCGCCTCCTCCGAATACCTGTCGCTCCCCGGGTCCGCCTGCTCCCGCACCACGTCAGCGCGCACCACGTCAGCGCGCACCACGTCCGAGCGCAGCAACTCCGCGCCCAGCGCCTCGGCCAGCGGCGCCGCGAGGGTGGACTTGCCCGACCCGGAGACACCGCCCACCAGGACCAGTCGCACCCTCGCGCGCAGCAGCGAGTCAACCGCCAGATCCGCCAGCCCGAGGGCGCGGCGCGCGTCGCCGCGTCCCCCGTCGCCGTCGGCCGCCTGCTCCGCGCGGATCGCGGTGACCTTCGACCGGACGATGGCCCGGTACCCGATGTAGTGGTGGATGAGCGACGGCGGCGCGTCGTCGCCGGAGGCCTCCCGGTAGGCCCCGAGGAGGACGACGGCGAGGTCCCGCGCCCCCGACGCGTCGAGGTCCATCGCCAGGAATCCGATGTCCAGCACGGCGTCGCCGTAGCGGAGAAGGTCGTCGAACTCGAGGCAGTCGATCACCCTCGGCCCGTCGTCGAGCAGGTACACGTCGGCGGCCAGCAGGTCCCCGTGCCCGTCGACGATCCGGCCGGCCGCCACGCGGGACTCCAGCAGGGGCCCGCGCCCGCGCAGGTAGTCGGTGGCGAGCGACTCGATGTCGTCGACGATCTCCGGCGCGTCCCGGCCCACGTCGAGGCGGCGCAGGTGCTCTAGGGACCGGGCCCACAACCCGGCCACCGCCGCCGGGGTGCCCGCCGCGTCGATCTCCTCCGAGCGCGGGCCGGCGGCGTGGAGGCGCGCGATCTGCCGGGCCGCCTCGGTCAGGCCCACCCCGATGTCCGTATCGCCGCCCCCGAGCCCGCTCTCGGCCCGGAGGCGGACCAACGAGGCGAGGCTCCTGCGCGCCGGCAGCCGGCGCATCCACACGACGTGATCGACCACCTCGCCGTCGGGACCCCTCACCTCCAACACGCCCCTGTACACGTCCGGGGCGAGCCGACTGTTGAGTTCGACCTCGCGCCGGCTCTGCTCCCCGCGGGCCCCGACGGTGGTGTTGTCGAGGAAACCGAGGTCGACCGGTTTGCGGACTTTGTGAGCCTCGTCACCCCAGAGGAAGATGAGCGCGCTGTGCGTCTCCACCACGACGGGCGGGCCGAGCGGCGGCGGACCGGCGTCCGCGGAAGCGTCCATGCACCCAGCCTAGGCAGGCATGACGCGCGGCACACCGGTCGCGCGGGCGCCGCGTGAGAAGAGTGAAATGCCCCGGTGACCGTGTTGTTACCTCAACGGACGCTCAGGTTCTCGACCTCTTGCGGAACTCCGGTGCGCTTGTAGGGTCGCCGACGCACCCCGCTCCGACCGGGGTGTCCGCGATGAGATTCATCGGGGTCGATGCAGATCGGAGAGTTCCTCTATGACGAACACCCACCGCAAGACCACCAACCGCACCACCGCGAAGATCGCCGCCGTCGGCGCGTTCGGCATCGGTGCCGCCATCGCGTTCCCGGGCCTCGCCGCCGCGGAGGACGCCGGCACCCCCACGGATCCCACCGCCAGCCTGGCCGAGGCCACCGGCGAGGACGGCAGCCTCGAGGGCGCCCTCGGCACGGACATCGGTGTCGATCTGGGCAGCCTGAGCTTCAACCTCAACCTCGACGCCGAGACGCCCAACCCGGGCTCGATCGAGTTCGGCAGCCTCGGGGTCTCCCCGAACACCGGCAGCGACGCCATCGACGGCGGCGGCCCTGCCGCGGACTCCGGCTCCGCCGGCGAGGCCGATGACACCGCCACCGATGAGACCACCCCCGGTTCGCTCGGCTCGGGCGATGAGTCCACGGACGACACCGCGGCCACCGACGACGAGTCCGGGACCGGCTCGCTGAGCGGCTCGCTCGCCGGCCTGAGCTCCGGCGCCGAGGATGACGCCGCCGACGAGACCGGCGAGGCCGGCGTCACCGCCGACGTCGGCCTCGCCGCCGGCTCGCTGGGCTGATAACCCCCGGCTGAGACACGCGGCGCGGCGGATGCGCCTTCCTGGCCCGGGATCGCGACCCTCCCCCGTCGCGACCCCGGGCCGTCGTGTGTCGCCGGACACTCATAGGGGATGATGCAGGCGTGACGATCGTCGTGGCCTGCGGGGCCTTCAAGGGCTCACTCACCGCTATCGAGGCGTGCCGTCACGCGGCGGAGGGCGCTCGGCGGGCGCACCCCGAGATCGACGTGGTCGAGCGCCCGGTCGCCGACGGCGGGGGCGGCAGCCTGGAGGTGATGGTCGCCGGCGGCGCGCGCCCCGTGCCCGTCACCGTGTCCGGGCCCACGGGCGAGACGGTGGAGACGTCCTTCGCCGCCATCGATCCGGACACCGCGTTCGTCGAGATGGCCGACGCCTGCGGCCTGCTCCGCCTGCCCGGCGGGGAGCCGCGTCCCCTGGAGGCGTCGAGCCGCGGGGTCGGCGAGGTCATGCTGGCCGCGCTCCGATCCGGCCGCGGCAACATCCACCTGGGCATCGGCGGCAGCGCCTCCACCGACGGCGGCACCGGGATGCTCTCCGCCCTGGGCGCGCGGTTCCTCGACGCCTCCGGTGCCGAGCTACCCGACGGCGGCGGCGCGTTGATCCACCTGGACCGCGTGGACCTCGACGGTCTCGACCCGGCCGTCCGGGCCGCCAGGATCCTCGTGGCCTGCGACGTCGACAACCCGCTGCTCGGCCCGCTGGGCGCGGCCCGCGTCTACGGCCCGCAGAAGGGCGCCACCGACGAACAGCTGGACGAGCTCGAGGCCGGCCTCGCCCGGCTCGTCGAGGTCCTGCGCGCCCAGGGGCTCGACGTGGACCCCGACGCCCCGGGCTCCGGCGCTGCCGGCGGTGTGGGCTTCGCCGCCCGCGAGCTGCTCGGCGCCTCCCTGGATCCCGGCTTCGAGGTGCTGGGCACGCTCACCGGCCTGGAGGACATGCTCTCCGCCGCCGACCTCGTGGTGACCGGCGAGGGGCGACTGGACGACCAGACCATGCACGGCAAGACCCCGATGGGCGTGGCCGCCCTCTGCCGGTCACACGCGGTGCCGGTGGTCGCGGTCTGCGGCCGCCTGGATCTCGAGGCCGACCGGGTCGCCGAGGCCGGGTTCGCCGCCGCCGCCGCCTTGACCGAACGCGAGCCGGACCTCGAGCGGTCGATCGCCAACGCGGGCCCGCTGCTCGAAGACGTCGCCGCCGACGTCATCTCGCGCATCCTGCCCTGATGCCAGCGGCGCCCGGTCGGCATGATGGGGGCAGCCCCCGGCCCACCACCCCGCCCCCTTGGAGGTCGACATGCGCAAATGGCTCCTCGGAGCGCCACTGGCCGCTCTCGCCGCGGTCGCGGCCACCGATCTGCGCCAGACCCGCTACCCGGTCCTGCGGACCTTCCCCGTCCTCGGCCACGCCCGGATGGCGCTGACCGCCATCGGCCCCGAGCTTCGGCAGTACATCGTCGCGGGAAACGACGAAGAACGCCCGTTCACCCGCGACCAGCGCGACTGGGTGTACGAGTCCGCCGAGGCCCGGGCGACCACGTTCGGCTTCGGCACGGACAACGACATCGAGTTCCTCGAGGGCTACCCGATCGTCAAACAGCGCACCTTCAGCGACGTCACGCTGTCAGCCGGGCCGCACGCCGGGCAGCAACTCCCGCTCCCTCCCGCCAAGGTGCTCGGCGCAGCCCGGGGTCGCGCCCGTGCGTACCGACCGGAGTCGCTGGTCAGCATCTCGGCGATGAGCTACGGTGCGCTCTCCGCCCCGGCGGTGGAGTCGCTCAACCGCGGCGCCGCCCTCTCGGGGGCCCTGCACAACACCGGTGAGGGCGGGCTGAGCCCGTACCACCAGAACGGCGCTGACCTGGTCTTCCAGATCGGAACCGCGTATTTCGGGGTCCGGGACGACGACGGCCGCTTCGACATCGACAAGCTGGTGGCCCTCGCCGAGAAGCACCCGATCCGGGCCATCGAGATCAAGCTCAGCCAGGGCGCCAAACCGGGGCTCGGCGGGCTCCTGCCGGCAGCCAAGATCACCGAGGAGGTCGCCGCGATCCGCGGGATCCCGCTGGGCGAGGACTGCGCGAGCCCCTCCCGCCACACCGCGTTCCACGACGTCGACTCGATGCTGGACCTGGTGGAGGAGATCGCGGACCGCACCGGACTACCCGTCGGCATCAAATCGGCGGTCGGCGACATGGGCTTCTGGGAGGATCTCGCCACCGCGATGGTCCCGCGCGACCGTGGCGTCGACTTCATCACGATCGACGGCGGAGAGGGCGGTACCGGAGCGGGCCCGCTCGTGTTCACCGATGCCGTGTCCCTGCCCTTCCGCCTGGGCTTCCCGCGCGTCTACTCGGTCTTCGCCGAGGCCGGGCTGGCCGACGACGTCATGTTCATCGGGTCCGGCAAGTTGGGTATCCCGGAGAACGCGGTGGTCGCGCTGGCGCTGGGAGTCGACATGATCAACGTGGCCCGCGAGCCGATGCTGTCGGTGGGGTGCATCCAGGCGCAGAAATGTCACACCGGCGGATGCCCTACGGGGGTCGCCACCCAGAATCCCTGGCTGGTCCGCGGTGTCGATCCCACGACGATGGCGGTGCGGTGTTCGAACTACATCCGGTCACTGCGCCGCGAGCTCGTCAAGGTCGCCGGCGCGGTCGGGGTCCCGCATCCCGGCCTCATCGGGCCGACCGACGTCGAGCTCGCCCGCGGGACCCGGGACGCGCACACGCTGGCCGACGTCTACGGGTACCGGGACGGCTGGGGACTGCCGGGCGAGGACGATGCCCGCGCCATCACCGAGTTCATGGTCGCCTCCGGCGTCGCGGAGTACACGGCCGCGGTCACGCCACCCGGCATCGGTCCGCGCGACTGACCGACCGTGCGCGACTGACACCGACCGCACCAGCGGCCGGCCGGGGTCGCGGCGCCGCTCAGCTCTCGGACACGCCCGCGCGCAGGAGCCCCAGCTCGCGGTTGAGGTTGGCGTGGGCCTTCTTCTCCCACAGATCGCGGCCCGCCCGCGTGAGGAACACCGAGCGACGGTCGAGCAACCCCTCCAACGCGCCGATCCGCCCGGCCACGAACCGCTCGCCCGGCACGTGGGCGTACTCGTGGCGGACGTCGCGGGCGTAGGTGTCATACGTGTCGGGGTCGGCGCCGAGCACGGCGAGGTCGGCGTCGGAGAGGACCGCGCCGTTGAGGTCCCCCGGCTCGACGCGGTGCCCGCCCATGAGGCGGACCAGCCGCGCGACCTCGGCGGCCGGAGCGGAGGGTTCGAGAACGCGCTCGGCCAGCGCCGCGGACTTCTCGGTGTTCTCCGAGCCGGCGGGGTCGAACACCGCGGCGTGTAGCCAGGCGGCCAGGCGGACCTCGGTGCCGTCGAACGACTCCCCGTCGGCCTCGAGCGCGTCGATCGCCCGCAGGACGGCCCGCAGGTGCGTCTCGTTGTGGTACCGCCGCTGCGGCTCGTTCCAGCGTCGCAGCAGGTCAGCACGCAGCTCGGCGGTGAGGAACTCGACGGTGGCGTCGAGGGGGTCAGCGGAGGCCGTGCGGTCCGTGTCCATGGTCGGACTCTACCGCCGTGGCCGCTCCTGGCAGGCCGGATCGGCCGGTCCCGGCCGTGGACGCCGGCCCGCCCCTACGCCCCCGGGTCCGCCCCCGTCGCCGGCGGGAACTCCTCGAGGGCGGCGAGTTCGCGCTCGTCGAACGTGCGGGCCCGCGACAGGAACCGCTTCCCGGTCGGGTTCTCGAGACTGAACCCCGAGCCCCTGCCCGGGACCGCGTCCAGCACCAGTTGTGTGTGCTTCCAGGTGTCGAACTGTGGGCCCGAGATCCAGACGCGCACCCGGGTCGACGACGACGACGAGCTCAGGCGCGCCTCGTCTTCGTCTCCCGCCGGTACGTCCCGGGCGCCCGGCGCCAGGTCCACCTCCCCCACGAGGACATCCCGCTGACCCACGCGGAACTCCCCGTCCGGGTAGCACATGGGCGCCGAACCGTCGCAGCACCCGCCGGACTGGTGGAACATCACCGGCCCGTGGCGCTCGACCAGCTCGCGGATCAGCTGCGCGGCCGGCTCGGTGACCACGACGCGCGCCGGCAGCGCGGCCGGCGCCCCCTCGGGCGGGAGGGCCCGTGCCGCGATGCGCACGCTCCCGCCCGAGGGCAATCCGCACACGTCGTCCATCAGAAGAAGCCCTGCGGCTTACCCGAGTAGCTCACGAGCAGGCACTTGGTCTGCTGGTAGTGGTCGAGCATCATCCGGTGGTTCTCGCGCCCGATGCCGGACTGCTTGTACCCGCCGAACGCCGCGTGGGCCGGGTACTGGTGATAGGTGTTGGTCCACACCCGGCCGGCCTGGATGGTGCGGCCGGCCCGGTAGGCGGTGGTGCCGTTGCGCGACCACACACCGGCGCCGAGACCGTAGAGGGTGTCGTTGGCGATCATCATGGCGTCGTCGAAATCGGTGAACGAGCTCAGGGAGAGCACCGGGCCGAAGATCTCCTCCTGGAACAGGCGCATCTTGTTGTGGCCGCGGAAGACCGTCGGCTCCACGTAGAAGCCGCCGGCGAGATCGCCGTCGAGCTCGGCGCGTCCGCCGCCGGTGAGCACGTCCGCGCCCTCCTGCTTGCCGATGTCGATGTAGGACAGGATCTTCTCGAGCTGGTCGGTCGAGGCCTGGGCGCCCATCATCGTCTCGGTGTCGAGCGGATTTCCGGTCTTGATCTGCCTGACCCGGTCGATCGCGAGGTCGGTGAAGTCATCGATGATCGACTTCTGCACCAGCGCACGCGAGGGGCAGGTGCATATCTCGCCCTGGTTGAGGCCGAACATGGCGAAGCCCTCGAGCGCGGACTGAAGGAAGTCGTCATCGGCGTCCATGACGTCCTCGAAGAAGATGTTGGGGCTCTTGCCGCCGAGTTCGAGGGTCACCGGGATGAGGTTCTCGGACGCGTACTGCATGATCAGCCGGCCCGTGGTGGTCTCGCCGGTGAAGGCCACCTTGCGGATGCGCGGGTTGGACGCGAGCGGCTTGCCCGCCTCGGTGCCGAAGCCGTTGACCACGTTGATCACGCCCGGCGGCAGCAGGTCGCCGATGATCGACATCAGGAACAGGATCGATGCCGGGGTCTGCTCCGCCGGCTTGAGCACCACGCAGTTACCGGCGGCCAGGGCCGGGGCCAGCTTCCAGACCGCCATGAGGATCGGAAAGTTCCACGGGATGATCTGGCCGACCACGCCGAGCGGCTCCTGGAAGTGGTAGGCGACGGTATCCCCGTTGATCTCGGAGATGCCGCCCTCCTGGGCGCGGATCGCGCCGGCGAAGTAGCGGAAGTGGTCGATCGCCAGCGGGATGTCGGCCGCCAGACACTCGCGGATCGCCTTGCCGTTGTCCCACGACTCGGCGAGCGCGATCTTCTCGAGGTTCTCCTCCATGCGATCGGCGATCCGGAGCAGCACCAGCGACCGCTCCGTGGCGGAGCTCGCACCCCACGCCGGCGCAGCGGCCCAGGCCGCGTCCAGCGCGGCCTCGATGTCCTCGGCCGTCCCGCGGCCCACCTCGCAGAACACCTGGCCGGTGATGGGGGTGACGTTCTCGAAGTACTCGCCCTTGACCGGCGCGACCCACTCGCCACCGATGTAGTGGTCGTAGCGGCTCTCGTAGGACATCACCGCGTCGGCGGAACCGGGCTGGGAGTAGACGGTCATGTCTGGCACCTCTCGTCTGCGCGCGCCGACCCCTGCGGTCGGCGACTGTGATGCAGAACACTATCGACGGGAGGGTTGCACGGACGTTGCACGCCGCGCGGCGAGGCAGGGGCGGCGAGGGAGGGACCGGGGGCGACGACGACGAGGCGCTCAGGCCCCCAGCCGGTCGTCCAACACCCGGTGCACGGAGCGGGCCGAGGACCGCGCCGCCGGGGAGAGGTCGGGCAGCGACCCCAGGGTCCGCCAGGCGTCGGGGTCCTCGCGCCCGGGGCCGGCGGTCCAGGCGCGCAGGGCCCGCACCGATCCCGCGCCCAACGCGGCGGCGCGGACCCGGGCGTGCAGCTCTTCCCGCAGGTCGGCGACACCCGGCGCGAAGGAGGTCGGCAAGAGCGGACCGGGGTAGGCCGCCACCGCGGCGTCCACGTCGACGTCGAGCATGGCGACCACCCGGTCGGCACCGGTCTCCACGACCCCCGGTGCCAGGCGGTACGGCCGGGAGCCGATGACGTCCGGCCCCAGGGCGCGGCGCAGTCTCGACATCTCGGCGCGGACGCTGACGGCGTCGAGCCTCCCCTCGGCGAGGAGCCCGGCCAGCGCTCCGCCGGACAGCCCACCGGGGTGGGCGGCGAGCAGGACGAGGATCTCGGCGTGACGACCGGTGAGCGGGCCGTGGTCGGCGAGCACCGGACGGGCGGTGCCGAGGACCTCGAGGAGGCGCGGCGCGGTCGCCGCCGCCACCGCCGGCCCGGGCAGGAGCACGCCGGCCGGGGTCGACCGCAGCTCGGCCTCGGCGAGCAGCGCGGTGGCACCGACCAGGGCGAGCACCTCGTCCGAGGCCGCGGTGTCGTGACCGGTCACGTCGATACCGCCGATCACCCGCCCCGTCACCGGGTCGTGGACCGGCGCGGCCGAGCAGCTCCACGAGTGGGCGGGCGCGAGGAAGTGCTCCGCACCACGCACCCGCACGGGGACGTCGTGCCGCAGCGCGAGGCCCGGCGCGTTCGCCCCCACCGCGTCGTCGCTCCACAGCGCTCCCGGCACGAACGCCATCCGCTCCGCCCGCGTCCGCACGCCGCGGTCCCCGTACAGCCACAGGAGCCGGCCGTCGGCGTCGGCGACCGCCACGAGGTGGCCGCTGGTCATGACCCCGGATACCAGCACCTTCTCGACGACGGGCAGCACCGCCGCCATCCGGTGCGCGGCCAGGTGCGCGGACAGGTCGGGGCCCTGCAGGTCGACCGGCGGATCCGCCCGATCCGGGTCGATCCCCCGTCGCCTGCTCCGCTCCCAGGACTGCGCGACGATCGCGCTGGCCACTGTTGACCTCCCCGCCGACATGACGCCAGTGTAACGACCGTCACAGAACATGACGTCACCCTCATAAACGAACCCAAATAACAGGTGCTTGCCACAGGGGGCGGCGACCCCTCTACAATCGTCAGTGATTCAGGCCACACATGATTTAAGGACCGAGATGACGACCGAGTTCGCCACCCCGCCAGCCGCCAAACCCTTCCCTGTCGAGAACCTGTCGAGACTCGTGTTCAAGAACGCACAGGAGGCGCCGAACGACGTCGCCGTGCTGCGCCTGGTCGGCGGCGACTGGAAGGAGGTCACCTGCGCCCAGTACCTGGAGGAGGTCAAGGGCGTGGCCAAGGGCCTCATCGCCCGGGGCGTGAAGCCCGGCGACCGACTGGCGATCATGAGCCACACCCGCTACGAGTGGTCGCTCATCGCCTGGGCGGCCTGGGTCGCCGGCGCGGTCACCGTGCCGATCTACGAGACGTCCTCGTCCGCGCAGTGCGACTGGATCCTCACCAACTCGGACGCGACCGTCGCGGTCGTCGAGGACCTCGAGTTGCGCGAGGTGCTCACCGCCGGCACCGACTGGTCCGGTGACATCCTCGTGATCGAGAACGACCTCGTCGCCCAGCTCACCGAGGCCGGCGCCGACGTCTCGGACGCCGACCTCGAGAAGGCCTCGCTCGTCGCCGGCCACGAGGACCCCTGCGCGATCATCTACACCTCCGGCACGACAGGCAACCCCAAGGGCTGCGAGATCGTGCACGGCGGGTTCGGCGGCGTCGTCGTGTCGGTCGAGGAGCAACTCCAGGACGCGTTCGTGCCCAACAGTCGGACCCTCATCTTCCTGCCCCTGGCCCACGTCCTCGCCCGCATCCTGGAGGTGGCCTGCTTCTACAAGCGCGTGGCCGTGGCGCACGAGCCGGACACCACCAAGGTCATCGAGCGCCTCGGCGAGATCCACCCCACCTTCCTGGTGTCGGTGCCGCGCGTGCTGGAGAAGGTCTACAACTCCGCCGCGGCAAAGGCCGAGAACGCCGGCGGCGCCAAGGCCAAGATCTTCAAGGCCGCCGTCCAGACGGCCATCGACTACTCCAAGGCCCTCGAGAACGGCGGTCGGCCGTCGGCCGCGCTGAAGGTCAAGCAGAAGCTCTACTCGAAGCTCGTCTACTCGAAGCTGCACGACGCTCTGGGCGGCGAATGCGACCGCATCATCTCGGGCGGTGGGCCGCTGGGCGCCCGCCTGGGCCACTTCTTCCGCGGCGCCGGGTTCGACCTGCTCGAGGGCTATGGCCTGACCGAATCCTCGGGCGTGCTCACCGTCAACCCGACCAACCGGGCCAAGATCGGCACCGTCGGCACGCCGATCCCGGGCGTCACCATCCGCATCGCCGAGGACGGCGAGGTCCTGGCCAAGGCCAAGACGCTGTTCAAGGGCTACTGGCGAAACCCGGAGGCGACCGCCGCCGCGTGGACCGGCGAGTGGTACCACACCGGCGACATCGGCGAGCTCGACTCCGACGGCTACCTCTCCATCACGGGTCGCAAGAAGGACCTGATCGTCACCGCCGGCGGGAAGAACGTCTCGCCCTCGCAGCTCGAGGACCTGCTCACCTCTGACCCGCTGATCAGCCAGGCCGTCGTGGTGGGCGACAACCGCAGCTACATCGCGGCGCTCGTCACGATCGACCCGGAGACGTTCCCCGCGTGGCGGGACAGGCACGGCAAGACCGGCGAGGTCTCGGACCTGCTGCAGGACGGCGAGCTGGTCGGCGCGGTCCAGGACGCGGTGGACCGGGCCAACAAGTCGGTCTCCCGCGCGGAATCCATCCGCAAGTTCAAGATCCTCGCGGCCGAGTTCTCCGTCGAGTCCGGCGAACTCACCCCCACCCTCAAGCTCAAGCGCAACGTCGTGCACGACCGGTTCGGCAGCGAGATCGAGTCGCTGTACACCGACGCCTGATCCACCGATCGTGGGAGCGCCCGGGCCCGGACGGGTTCCGGGCGCTCTCGTTTCGGCACGATCAGGCGTACATGTCCTCGATCTGCTCGGCGTAGCGCTCGGCCACCACGTGCCGCTTGACCTTCAGGGTCGCGGTCAGCTCCCCCGACTCCTCGGTGAAGTCCCGGGGCAGGACGGTGAACTTCTTGACGCCTTCGGCCTGCGAGACCTGCCGGTTGGCATCGTCCACGGCGAACTGGATCTCGGCCTGCAGTGCGGGGTCGGTCACCAGGTCCTCGGCCGGCTTGCCTCCGTGGCCGTTCTCCGCGGCCCATGCCTCGAGCTCGTTCTCGTCGACCGTGATCAGCGCGGAGACGAACTTGCGGCCCTCGCCGATCAGCACCGCGTGGCCGACCAGCCGGTGCGCGCGGATCGCATCCTCGATCTGCCCCGGCGAGACGTTCTTACCGCCGGCGGTGACGATGATCTCCTTGGACCGGCCGGAGATCGTCAGGTATCCGTCCGCGTCGAGCGAACCGAGGTCGCCGGTGTTGAACCAGCCGTCCACGACGGCCTCGGCGGTCGCCTCGGGGTTGTTCCAGTAGCGGTCGAAGATGATGTCGCCGGCCAACTCCACCTCGCCGGCGTCGTTGATACGCACGCTGGTTCCGGCCACCGGGCGGCCGACGGTGCCGATGCGCTGGCAGCCGGGCCCGTTGACGGTGGCGGCGGCGGTGCTCTCGGTCAGGCCGTAGCCCTCGTAGACGGGCACGCCGACTCCGCGGAAAAAGTGCGAGATGCGGTCGGGCAGGGCGCCGCCGCCGGAGATGGCGTACTCGCACCGGCCGCCGAGCGCCTCGCGTATGGACTTGTAGACGAGCAGGTCGAGCGCCTTGTACTGGACGGTGTGCAGGAGCGAGGGTCGACGCTCGTCGTCCAGTCCGTCATTGCCGCGCCGCACGCTGTCCTCGATGGCGATCGCCTCGGCGCGTTCGAAGATGCCCCTCTGCACCGCGCCCTTGGCGGCGGCCTTCGTGGCGATCCCGTCGCGGACCTTCTCGAAGACGCGTGGGACCCCGAGGATCATGTGCGGCCGGAAATCGGCGAAGCGCGGGAGGAGGGTGGCGGTGTCGTCCCAGAAGCCGACGGTCGCGTCACCCAGGTAGACGGTGTAGGTCACGGCGCGGGCGAGCACGTGGGCCAGCGGCAGGAACATCAGCGACTTCTTGCCAGCCTGCGCCATGGACCCGATGGGGTGATCGAGCAGCGCGTGGCACTCCGCCAGGAGGTTGCGGTGGGTGATCACGCAGCCCTTGGGCCGCCCGGTGGTGCCGGAGGTGTAGATGATCGACGCGGGGGCGTCCACCCGGAGGGTGTCCAGCGCGGCGTCGAGGGTGGCGGGCTCGACGGCCTCGCCGTCGGCCTCGAGGGTCTCCACGGCGCCGTCGTCGAGGTAGAGGATCCGGGTGCAGGTGTCCGGGACCGCGGTATCTCCGACGACGACGACGTGGTCGTCGTTCTCGGCCACGAGGACCTTGGCGGCGGAGTCTTCGAGGATCCATTCGAGCTGGCCCGCGGAGGACGAGGGGTAGATCGGCACGGTGATGGCTCCGGCGGTCCAGACCGCGAGGTCGACGAGGACCCATTCGAGGCGGGTGCCGGCCATGAGCGCCACCCGGTCCCCGGGCTCGACGCCGGAGGCGATGAGCCCGGCGGCGATCGCGTCGACCCGCTCGCGCAGCTCGGCGCTCGAGAGCCCCTGCCACTTCTCGCCGGTGTGGTACTCGAACGGGGTGGCCCGCGGGTTCGTGGTGGCCCGTCCCCGCGCCACCACCGGGATGAGGTCGGCCTCGGTGAAGGTTCGGGTGGACGGGACGGAGATCTCGCGCATGCCGGATGCGGCCTTTCGGACGACGAAGAAATGGAGCGCAGTCGATTATCGGCCCGCCGGTCGCCCGTGGCAATCGCGGCGGCGAATCCGGAGGACCCCCTCGTGCCGGGTTGCGATATCACGTAGACTACGCAATAGACAGACCTGTTCATTCTTCAGAACGGAACCCCCACATGGCGCAGATCTACTCCGACATCAGCGAGACCATCGGCAAGACCCCGCTGGTCCGCCTCAACTCCCTGACCGAGGGACTGCAGGCCACCGTCCTGGCAAAGCTCGAGTCCGCGAACCCGGCAGCCAGCGTCAAGGACCGCATCGGCGCGGCCATCATCGACGACGCGGTGGCGTCGGGCGGCCTCAAGCCCGGTGGCACGATCGTCGAGGGCACGTCCGGCAACACCGGTATCGCGCTGTCCATGGTCGCGGCGGCCCGCGGTTTCAAGGCCGTCATCGTCATGCCCGACACCATGTCGGTCGAGCGCCGCGCCGTGATGCGCGCCTACGGTGCCGAGCTCATCCTCACCCCGGGCTCCGAGGGGATGAAGGGCGCGGTGGCCAAGGCCGAGGAGATCGCCGCGACGCGTGAGAACGCCGTCCTGGCCCGCCAGTTCGCCAATCCCGCCAACGTGGACGTCCACCGCCGCACCACCGGACCCGAGATCTGGGAGGACACGGACGGCGACATCGACGTGTTCGTGGCCGGCATCGGCACCGGCGGCACCATCTCCGGCGCGGGCAACTACCTGCGCTCGCAGAAGTCGGACCTGCACATCGTCGCCGTCGAGCCCAAGGACTCGCCGCTGCTGACCGAGGGCAAGGCCGGACCGCACAAGATCCAGGGCCTGGGCGCCAACTTCGTGCCCGAGATCCTCGACCGGGAGATCTACGACGAGGTCATCGACGTCACCCTCGAGGACTCATTGGAGATCGCCAAGCGACTCGGCAAGGAGGAGGGCATCCTCGCCGGCATCTCCTCGGGAGCCAACGTGTGGGCCGCCCTCGAGATCGCCAAGCGTCCCGAGAACGCCGGTAAGACCATCGTCGTCATCGTGTGCGACTACGGCGAGCGCTACGTCTCGACCATGCTGTTCGAGGACTACCGCGACTGATGACGCCGACGTCCGATCGCCCGGTGGGGTTCTGGCGCACGCTGCGCGAGGACCTCGCCGCGGCGCGCGCCCATGACCCCGCCGCCCGGGGCGACGTCGAGAACGCCGTCGTCTATTCCGGCCTCCACGCCATCTGGTTCCACAGGCTCTCGCACCGGCTGTGGAACGCCGGCGGCGTCGGTCGCACCGCCGGGCGCGTCCTGTCCCAGTTCGCCCGGTTCCTCACGGGGATCGAGATCCACCCCGGCGCCACCATCGGGCGGCGGTTCTTCATCGACCACGGGATGGGCGTCGTCATCGGCGAGACCGCCGAGATCGGCGACGACTGCATGATCTACCACGGCGTGACCCTCGGCGGCGTCTCGCTCAAGCAGGTCAAGCGGCATCCGACGCTCGGGGACCGCGTGACGGTGGGTACCGGGGCCAAGATCCTGGGTCCCGTGGAGATCGGGGACGACTCGTCGGTGGGCGCCAACGCCGTCGTCGTCAAGAGCGCCCCCGCCAACTCGATCATCGTGGGTATCCCCGGTCAGGCCCGCCCGTCCGAGTCGAGCAAGGAGGAGCTGCGCGACGCGCAGTTCTACATCGACCCGGCCATCTACATCTAGCCGCGGCCCGCGCGGCGGGGCACCACCCGGCGGCGGCGCGCGAGGGAGGGCCGCGAGCCAGGCCTCGGCTAGGCTCTGCCACTGTGCGAGTGCTTCCCACCACCTACTGGCTGCGCGGACCACTGGCCCTGCTGGCGCTGGGGTCGGTGGTCATGGTCCTGCGTGCACCCGACGAACGGACGCCGTGGTGGGGCATCACCCAGAGCTTCCTGGACGTTCACGTGTACCGGTGGGGCGCCGAGGCCGCCCGGTCCGGCACGCCCCTCTACGAGGGCCTGCTGTGGGGACCCAACGCCCGCTTCTTCGCGGAGATGCCGTTCACCTACCCGCCGTTCTCGGCGTTGCTCTTCCAGCCGCTGCCGCTGCTCTCCGAAGCGCTGATGATGGCCGGCTAGACGGTGCTCACCCTGGGGTTGTTGTACCTGGTCATCCGGATGTCGTTCCGTGCGCTCGACTACGCCCCCGACACCGTCACCAGGCAGGTGTCCCTGTGCCTGGCCCTGATCAGCCTGTCGCTCGAGCCGGTCCGCACCACCGTCTGGCTGGGCCAGATCAACATCATCCTGCTGGCCCTCGTCCTCGCCGACCATCTCCTGTCCCGGATCGGGCCGTACCACCGTTTCGCCGGGTGGCGCCACGCCGCCGGTATCGGCAGCGGACTCGCGGCGGGGATCAAGCTGACGCCCGCGTTCTTCTGGGCGCACTGGGTCGTCACCGGGCGGTGGCGCCTCGCCCTGGTCTCCGTGGCCACGTTCCTCGCGACGGTGGCGGTCGGCTTCCTCGCGATCCCCTCGGACGCCGCCCGGTACTGGTCGGGCACGGTCTTCGAGTCGGGCCGCATCGCCCAGGACTCGGTGGTGTCCAACCAGTCGCTACGCGGGGTCGTCGCCCGGGTCCTCGGCGTCGACGCCGCCCCCACCGCCGCCTGGCTGGCGCTGGCGGCGGTCGCCGCGGTGGTCGGGTTGGCGATGGCGGCCCTGCTGCACCGGGCCGGCCACCAGCTCCTGGCGTTGACGCTGTCCGGGATGACGATGTCGGTGGTGTCGCCGTTCTCGTGGGGCCACCACTGGGTCTGGTTCGTGCCGCTGCTGGTCCTCGCGGTGCACCACGCGATCGCCGGCCGCCGCTGGTACCTCTGGCTCCTGCCGCCGCTGCTCTGGGCCGCCACCGCCGCCTGGGTGCAGAGCTTCCCCAACCCGGACTTCCCCGACGACCGGTGGGTGGCGATCGGGTTGTTCATGCTCGGGGGCGACATCCCCCCGGTGGTCTTCGGGCTGATCACGAACATCTACCCGCTGGTCTGGCTGGTCACGCTGGTGCTGACGGCGCTGCTGCTCCGACGCTCCCGCTCGGACGGCGCTAGGCTGCGCGGATATGGGACGACGGACGACTCGTCACCGGGCGCAGCGGGTTCTGGCCGGGGGTGACGCACGGCGGGAGGTGACGACCCTCGCCGTCGAGGAGCCGCTCGAGATCCGGGTTGGCGGCCAGCCGTTCGTCGTCACGATGCGCACCCCGGGCGACGACGTGGATCTCGCCGCCGGGCACCTGGTCTCCGAGGGGGCGGTATGGCACCGCGATCACCTGCCCGAGATCTGCTATTGCACCACCGTCAGCGGTCGGGCCGAGCAGGATTACAACACCCTCACGGTGACCCTCTCGCCGGATATCCCGGCGACCCGGTCCGCCCGGGCCACCACGATGAGCAGCGCCTGCGGGGTGTGCGGCGTGGACTCGATCGACGAGGTGCGGCGCTCGACCCACTTCCCGGCCGAGCCGGTCGAACCGCTCGTCGACGCCGAGGTGCTGCTGACGCTGCCCGAGCGACTCCTCGACCACCAGCGGCTGTTCGGCAAGACGGGTGGGGTCCACGCGGCGGGGCTGTTCTCCGCCACCGGCGAGCTGCTGTGCCTGCGCGAGGACGTGGGCAGGCACAACGCCGTGGACAAGGTCGTGGGCTGGGCGCTGCGCGAGGGCCGGTTGCCGCTGCGGGGAACAGTCCTCCAGGTGTCGGGCCGGGCGTCGTTCGAGCTCGTGCAGAAGGCGTCGATGGCCGGTATCCCGGTGATGTCGGCGGTGAGCGCACCGTCCTCGCTCGCCGTGGACCTGGCGGAGGAGGCCGGGGTGACCCTCGTCGGGTTCAGCCGGGGCGACCGGGCGACGGTGTACGCCCATTCCGAGCGCATCCGGGACTGAGCGCGCCGCCCGCGGGCCCGCTGTGTCGGCCGGCCGGTGGTCGAGCATCGTCACCAGGAACCGTCGCGCGTCGCGGGTCGCCGGCGGCCTCGGCGCGCTCGCCGTACGGCACGTACCCGCGGCCGGGTGCGACGACCAGCAGGACCAGCGCGGCTCCCGCGGTGACGAGCCCCAGCGCGAGCAGGGCGTCGGCGATGCCCGAGGCGAAGATCTCGGCCGCGGCGTCGACGATCGGCTGCGCCACGGGGCCGGCGACCTCGCCGAACTCCACCGCGCCGGCGAACGATCCGGCCACCGCCTCGCGGGCGGGCTCGGGGACGCCCGGCAGGACTGCGCCGATGTCGGCGGCGTACCGGCCGGCGAGGATGCTGCCGGAGATCGCGATGCCGATCGCGGCCCCCACCTCGCGCATGGCGTCGTTGACCGCCGCGGCCACGCCCTGCTCGTCGGCGGGGATGTCCGAGACGATCGCGGACGTCGCGGGCGCGGTTGACAGGCCCAGGCCGACACTGGCGGTGACCATCGGCCACAGGATGTCCCAGTAGCTCGAGTCGACGCCCAGCCGCGAGAGGAAGATCATCCCGGTGGCGATCGCGCCCACACCCACCACCGACACCGCCCGCAGTCCGACCCCCGCGATGAGCTTGGGCGAGAGCAGGGAGAACACCATGACGGGCACGACCGTGGGCGCCAGCGACAGGGACGCCCCGATCGCGTCGTAGCCCTTGACCAGCTGCAGGTACTGCACGATGAGCAGGAAGAACCCGAAGATCGTGAGGAACTGCATCCCCACGGCCACCGAGCCGGCCGAGAAGCCGCGGCGCCGGAAGTAGCGCACGTCGAGGATCGGGTCGTCGGCTCGGAGTTCGACCAGCACGAAGGCGGCCAGGCTCACGGCGGAGGTGATGAGGGCGACGACGACGGGGACCTCCGAGAAGCTCGTGTGCGCTCCCTCGATGAGCCCGAACACCACCCCTCCGACGGCCAGTGCGGAGAACACGGCGCCAGCGACGTCCGGCCGACCACGCCGGGACGCGACGGACTCACCGATCGTGAACGCGGCCACCAGCACCACCAGGCCCAGGACCGCGTAGACGGCGAAGATCGACTTCCAGGACCACACCTGCAGCATGAGCCCGGAGCCGATCAGTCCGACGATCCCACCGATGCCGGCGAAGCCCGCCCAGGTACCGACGGCGGTCCCGCGGCGCTCGGGCGGGAAGCTCGCGGTCAGCAGCGAGAGCGTCGACGGCATGACGAACGCAGCGCCCACGCCGGCGACCGCCCGCAGGATGATGAGCCAGAGCGGCGAGTCGAGCCACAGAGGCAGCGCGGAGGACAGGGTGAACAGGGCCAGCCCCACGATGAGGGTGGCGCGGCGGCCGAAGCGGTCGCCCAGCGCGCCGGCGGTGAGCACGAGCGCGGCCAGCGCGAGCGTGTAGGCGTCGACGATCCACGTGAGCTCGGCCTGGGTGGCGCCGATGGCCACGGCGAGTTCGGGCAGCGACGTGTACAGCGCGGACATGGTGGCCACGACCAGCGAGACCGCGACGACGTTGACGAACAGCAGCCATCGGCGTCGTCCGGTGGACAGTTCCAGCACGAGGCCTCCTGGGTGGGTGGGGCGGGAAACGCTACTGCCGGTATCGCTTCAGCCCCGCCACCGTAACGCACGACCCGCCCGGCGCGGCGGGTCACAATGGGGGCCATGTCCACGCCGACCGACCCCCGCCGCGCCCGCTCCCGCGGAAAGCTCCTGGACGCCGCGGCGGACCTCCTCGTCTCGGGCGGCGCGGCGGCGGTGACGGTCGAGGCGGTCACCCGGCTGTCCGGGGTCGCGCGGACCACGCTGTACCGCAACTTCCCGTCGACGGACTCGCTCATCGCGGCCGCGTTCCGCCGATTGCTGCCCGCCCCGGAGCCGCCGCCGACGGACCTCCCGCTGCGCGAGCAGCTGCTGCACCTGTGCGCGTCGATGACCCGCCTCATCCAGGACGCGCCCCTGCAGCAGTCGATGCTGGGATGGCTGGCGATGGGCCGCGGCGCCTCGGAGGACGACGAGGTCGGCCAGCTCCGACGCGGGGTCGTGGACTCCTACACGGCGCCGCTGCACGCGGCGCTCTCCGCCGCGGAGGCCGACGGCACCCTCGTCCCCGGCGACCGCGACCTCGCGGTGGCGCAGCTCGCCGGGCCGGTGGTGGTCGCGCGCATGATCGGCCTGCGCCCGTTCACGCCGACCGACGTCGAGCGGCTGGTCGACGACTTCCTCCGCGGTCGACTGGCGGACGAGACGTGACCGCCGTCGGCGCGATCGTGCTCGCCGGTGGCCGCGCGAGCCGCCTCGGGGGCGTCGACAAGGCCCGGGTCACGGTGGCGGGGCGACCGATGATCGAGAGCGTCGTCGGCGCCGCCCGGGACGTGGCCGGGCCCGTCATCACCGTGGGCCCCGGTGGTGACACCCGCGAGGATCCGCCCCACTCCGGGCCGGTCGCCGCGATCGCCGCGGGACTGGCGGGACTGCCGGGGGCGGTGGAGCTCGTCGTCGTCGTCGCCTGTGACCTCCCCGACCTCGACGCCGCCACCCTCCGCGCCCTCCTCGCCGCGCTGCGCCGCCCCGCCGCCTCGACCACCGGCGCGGGCGAGGTCAGCGCCCCGCGCGCAGCGCTCGCCGTGGACGCCGCGGGGCACGACCAGTACCTCCTGGCCGCGTGGGACCGCCGCGCCCTCGCCGCGCGCCTGGCCGCCCTGGAGGCCTCCGGCGGCGTGGGCGGGCGCGCCGTCCGGGCCCTGTACGACGACGAGGAGGTGGTCCGCGTCCCCGTCGGCGACCCCGCGCGGGACGTCGACACGTGGGCCGACCTGGCCGGACGCGGACCCGTGGCCCTCGCGCACGTGGGGCCCGTCCTGCGGGCGGGGCTGACACCGGTACCGGCGGTCGGGCGCGCGCCCCTCGACGCGGTCGGGGCGGTCCTCGCGGCGCCGCTGATCGCGGCGGACCCGATGCCGAGGGGGCCGGTCTCGGCAATGGACGGCTACGCGCTGGCCGGGCCCGGGCCGTGGCGGCTGACCGGGGCCGCCCTCCGCGCCGGGGACGGCTCTCCCGCCTCCCTGGCCGCGGGGACGGCGGCGCGGATCGCGACGGGCGCGCTCGCCCCGCACGGCACCGACCGCGTGCTGCGGCACGAACTGGTCGAGGTTCGCGGCCCGGGCGGCGCAGAGGTTTCCGGCACGGCGGTGCCCGGCGACGCCGCGGTCCCGGGCGACCCTGTCATCACCGCGTCGGCCGGCGCCGACGGGGTCGACGACCTGCGTCCGGTCGGCGAGGACTGGCCGGCCGGGCACGCGCTGGCCCCGGCCGACACGGTGCTCGACGCGGCACTGGCCTCCGCGGCCGTGTCAGCAGGTGTCGGGCGGGTGTCCGTGCGCGGCCCGGTGCGGGCGACGGTGGTGACCACGGGGGACGAGGTCCTGCCCGCGGACACGCCTTCTCCCCTGCCGTCGGGGCGGATCCGCGACACCGTGGGGCCGCTGCTGAGCGGGCCCGCCGGGGTCCTGGCGCGGGCGGGCTTCGGGGCGGTGGACCCGCCGCGACACTGCCCGGACACGGCCGAGGCGGTCGACGATCTGCTCGGTGATTCCGATTCCGGTTCGGACGTGCTGGTGTTGGTGGGCGCGACCGGCCGGGGCGTGGCCGATCACCTGCGGCCGGCGCTCGAGCGGCTGGGGGCGCGCGTCGTGATCGACGGGGTCCGCGTCCGGCCCGGCGGCTCGCAACTCGTCGCGGAGCTGCCCGACGGGCGCGTTCTGCTGGCGCTGCCCGGAAATCCACTTGCGGCGGTGTGCGCGGCCGCCACCACGGGTCGGGCCCTGGTCGACGCGCTCACCGGCCGGCAGCGCACGCCGGTGACCGCCGAACTGGCGGGGCTGGCGGGGCTGGCCGACGTGGCGAATCCGAACCGCGCGCGGATCCTGCCCGCCTGGCCCGTCGGCACCGGGGGTTGGCGGCTCGCCGACCGCGTCCGCACCGCCCATCTCGCCGATCTCGCGGGCGCCCCCGCACTCGCCGTGGTACCCGAGGGCGGGAACGCGGGGACGGTTGCGAGCTCAGGGGCGGGCTCGGGCTCGGGCGGCCGTGTGGAGCTCGTCGACTGGATCTGACACCGGGCGGGCGGGCGCGGGCGCGGGGCGGCGCGGGGCGGGCGCGGGCCGGGTCCGCGCCGCCCTCAGCGTCGTCGTCAGCCTCGTCGTCAGCGTCGCCGGTTGCGCATCTTCCCGACGAACTCGCGGGCCTTGCGCTGATTCTCCGGCTTCGAGGCCTCGCGTTTGACCACCTGGACGGCCTTGAGCGCGACTCCGCTCCGCAGTGCGTTCCGTAGCAATCCCATAGTGCACCCTCAATCGATCGGCGGTGGAGCAAGTCTACCGCCGCGCGGTGGTCCCGGCCTCCGGTCGCGGGCTCCGCGGAAGCCCCATGCCTCCGCCCCGCCGGGCGGGCGGGCCGGCGGGCGGGCCGGCGGGCGGGCCGTCGTCACGAGGGGCGTCCCACGCAGCCGCTCGTCCGCATGGCGTCTCGCACGCACCGCGGGGTGGGCGAGACGCCATGCCGAGGGGCGGCTGCAGATCTGGCGGGCAAGCATAGGAGCGAGACGCCAGGGAGAGGAGCGGCTGCGCGGGTTGCGCGATGCAGGCCCGGGGGCGGGAAGCCGAGCCCGGGAGCGAGACGCCAGGGAGAGGAGCGGCTGCCGCGTGAGTGCGCTCCCCGCGGGCGTTGCCGCAGGTGGGACGGGCAGCAAATGACCAGCTCAATACGTATTTGAGATCACCCGCGACAAATGCACTGCAACAAGTCGCAATATGGCACGCTCGGCGTTGTGCAGTTGTCCCGGTCTTCCGATCTCGCGCTCCGCGCCCTCATGCGTCTCGCCGTCGCCGACGAACGCGAGGAGCGGATGACCGCTGCGGTGATCGCCGAATCGGTCGAGGCCTCTGTGAGCCACGTGGCCAAGATCGTCTCCCGCCTGGTCGAGTTGGGCCTGGCGGAGTCGCGGCGCGGCCGCGGCGGCGGGCTGGTCATCACCGAACTCGGCCGGCACGAGTCGGTCGGGCGGCTGCTGCGCCGACTGGAGGGCCCGGGCGAGGTCGTCCAGTGTGAGGGCCCGACGCCCTGCCCGCTCGCGGGCAACTGCGGACTCCGACGCGCGCTGGTCGACGCCCGCGAGGCGTTCTTCGCCACCCTCGACCCGCTGACGGTCGACGGGATCGTCCGCACGCCCACCCGCCAGGTGTCGCTCAGCCTCGGCGCCCGCCCCCGGACCGGCCCGGGACCCTGACCGCCCGGTCGGTGACACCCGCCGCCCCTCGTCCTCCACCCACACGCAGTCCGACCCACCTGGTGCTCGGACGGCCCCGTCGCGCCCCGACACGTCCGTCGCTGTCCCGGCGCTCTCGCAGAAGGAGTACCCGTGACCACCTCGATCACCACCCTGGAGTCGATCCTCGCGCATCCCCACGAGCTGTCCGACGAGCACGCCGCCGTGGTCCGCGAGACCCTGCCCGTGATCGGCGCCCACATCGACGAGATCACGCCGGTCTTCTACCGGACGATGTTCGCCGACAATCCGGAGCTGCTGCGCGACACGTTCAACCGCGGCAACCAGAAGCTCGGTGCGCAGCAGCGCGCGCTCGCCGCGTCCATCGCCACGTTCGCCACCCTGCTGGTGGACGGCCGGAGCCCGGTGGACATGCTCTCGCGGATCGGCCACAAGCACGCGAGCCTGGGCATCACGCCCGACCAGTACCAGGTGGTCCACGACTACCTCTTCGGCGCGATCGTCGAGGTCCTGGGCGAGGCGATCACGCCGGAGGTCGCAGCGGCGTGGGACGAGGTCTACTGGATCATGGCCGCCGTCCTGGTGGACTTCGAGAAGGCCCTCTATGCCGAGGCGCAGGTCGAGCCGGGTGACGTGTTCCGCACCGCCACCGTGGTGGCTCGCGAGGACGTCACGGACTCGGTGGCCGTCTTCACCCTCAGCGGCCCGGACGGCGAGCCGCTGCCCGACTTCCGACCCGGCCAGTACACCTCGGTCGGCGTGGTCCTGCCCGACGGCGCCCGCCAGCTGCGCCAGTACTCGCTGTCCACCGCCCCGGGCGACGGCACGTGGCGGATCGGCGTCCGCCGGGTCGACGCGGACGGCGAGGCCTCCCCTGCCGGCGAGGTCTCCGGGTGGCTGCACGCCAACGCGACCGTCGGCACCACCATCCAGGTCACCCTCCCGTTCGGCGATCTCGTCCTGGACGCCGCCGGGACCGCGGAGGACCGGGAGGACGCCCCGGTCGTCCTCTGCTCGGCGGGCATCGGCATCACGCCCATGCTCGGCATGATCGCCCACCTGGCGGCGACCGAGGACCCCCGCCGGGTGCTCGTCCTGCACGCCGACCGGAGCCGGGCCGATCACGTGCTCGCCGACGAGGTGGCCGGTGAGGCCGCGATGCTCGCGGACGCCGAGGTCCACACGTGGTACGAGCAGGCCCCCGACACCGACACCGACGCCGTCTCCGGCCCGGGCACGGTCCACCGCGGCCTCATGGACCTGTCGTCGGTCCCCCTCCCCGAGGGTGCGCACGTCTTCCTCTGCGGCTCCACCGGCTTCCTCCAGTCCCTCCGCCGGCAGTTCCTCGACGCCGGAGTGCCCGAGGACCGCCTCCACGCCGAGCTGTTCGCGCCCAACGACTGGCTGGTCTGATCCCGCCGCCGTGGGTCCGGTGCGTCGCCGCCCGGGCCCACGGTCGATTTACTGTCGCGAATTAGCGGAGATATCAACCAATTGGGGTGGCCAATTACCTTCTCGCCCCTTATCCCGAGACATTATCTGCGGTTATTCAGGGCGTTTTCTCCGCGCCAACTCCCTTAAAAACTCTAAATACTCAACGCGGAGTGTATTTAGCCGATAACAAAGTGCCCCAAAGCGCGAGAAGCGCCGATAGCGCGATCTACGGTTACACACACTCGGGTTCGGGCCCGCCCACAACCGAGCGGACCCGCCGCAGCGAGAATCAACGCGAAAGGACCTCCGGTGCCCTCAGGCCCGAACTCCCCACAGACAGGGCCCGCGTCTCCGCAGCCGGCGGACCCACAGCCCGAGGCCGCCCGGCCCCAGTCCCCGGCCACGCCCGACCCGAAGCAGGCGAACATCGCTCTGGCCCTGTGTTTCTCGGGCTTCCTCCTCACGTTCTGGGCGTGGGCGCTCATGGGCCCGCTCGGGGCGACCTACAAGGACCAGCTCGGGCTGAGCTCGTTCCAGCAGTCGCTCGTGGTGGCGCTGCCCGTGGTGGTCGGGTCGCTCGGCCGCATCCCCGTCGGGGCGCTCACCGACCGCCTGGGCGGTCGTACGATGTTTCCGCTGATCGCGGCGTTGACGATCATCCCCACCCTCTTCGTCGGGTTCGTCGACGGCAGCTACATCGCGCTCCTCATCGGCGGGTTCTTCCTGGGGATCGGCGGCACCTCCTTCGCCGTCGGCGTTCCCACCGTCAACTCGTGGTTCCCGCCGCACCGGCGTGGCACGGCCATCGGCATCTTCGGCGCCGGCATGGGCGGTACGGCGATCGCGGCCTTCACCACCCTGCGGCTCCGCGACGCCTTCGGCGACCAGGCGCCGTTCATCCTGGTCGCGGTCCTGCTCGCCGTGTACGCGGTCGTCGCCCGGGCACTGCTGAAGAACTCGCCGGCGTGGGCCCCGGCCCAGGGCAACTGGGTGGTCAAGGCCGCCAGGACGCTCGCCCGCCCGGTCACCCTCAAACTCGCCTGGCTGTACGCGATGGGCTTCGGCGGGTTCGTGGCGTTCTCCGTCTACCTGCCCACCTACCTGCACAACTTCTACGAACTGGACATGGAGGACGCGGCCCTGCGCACCGCGGTGTTCGTCGTGATCGCGGTGGCCTGCCGGCCCCTCGGCGGCGCGCTGGCCGACAGGTTCCCCGGCGCGTGGGTGCTCATCGTCAGCTACATCGTCACCGGGCTGATGGCCGCCGCCGCGACCGAGCGCATGCCCCTCATCAACACGGAGGGCGGCACCCTCTACCCGCTCGGCACGGTCGTGTTCCTGTTCATGGGCGCGTCCCTCGGCGTCGCCTCGGGTGCCGTCTTCGCCCTGGTGGCCGAGCTCGTCGAGCCGTCGGCCGTCGGGTCGGTGACCGGCATCGTCGGCGCGGTCGGCGGTCTGGGCGGCTTCGTCCCACCCCTGCTCCTCGGCTACTTCTGGACCGCCCACGGCAACTACCGCATCGGTCTGCTCCTGCTGTTCGTGCTCTCCGCGGCCACCGCGGTGCTCACGTGGCTGTGGTTCCTCCGCTCCGGCCGTAGCGCCTCCCCCGCGACTGAAAGGACGTCGGCATGACCAGCGTCGACTCGCCCAGCTCGTCGTCGTCACCCTCGGACGGCGGGAACGCTCCCTCCGGTTCCGGGCGGCTCGACGGCCCCGTCACCGACGCCATCCTCCGCACCGGGCGGTTCTTCCGGCGCGGCGAGGCCTCGGAGGACCTCCGCACGGTCACCCACACCGGCGGCCGCGACGCCGACGTGTTCTACCGCGACCGCTGGAGCCACGACAAGGTGGTCCGCTCCACCCACGGTGTCAACTGCACGGGTTCCTGCTCGTGGAAGGTGTACGTCAAGGAGGGGATCATCACGTGGGAGGCCCAGCAGACGGACTACCCGGACATCGGTGACGATCTGCCGGCCTACGAGCCCCGCGGCTGCCCGCGCGGCGCGGCGTTCTCCTGGTACACCTACTCCCCCACCCGCGTGCGCTACCCGTACGTGCGCGGCGTGCTCATGCAGATGTGGCGCACCGCCCGGGCCGTGCACTCCGACCCGGTGGACGCGTGGGCGTCGATCGTCGAGGACCCCGTCCTGAGCGCCCACTACAAGGCCGCGCGCGGCAAGGGCGGGCTCGTCCGTTGCCGCTGGGAGGACGCCCTGGAGATGGCGGCCGCCGCGCACGTGTACACCGCCAAGACCGTGGGCCCCGACCGCGTCGCCGGGTTCTCCCCGATCCCCGCCATGTCCATGGCCTCGTTCGGCGCCGGCGCCCGCTTCATGCAGCTCTTCGGCGGCTCCATGCTGTCCTTCTACGACTGGTACGCCGACCTGCCCGTGGCCTCTCCGCAGGTGTTCGGCGACCAGACCGACGTCCCGGAGTCCGCGGACTGGTTCAACTCCACCTACCTGGTGATGTGGGGCTCCAACGTCCCCGTCACCCGCACGCCGGACGCCCATTTCATGGCCGAGGCCCGCTACAAGGGGCAGAAGGTCGTGGTGGTCTCCCCCGACTACGCGGACAACACCAAGTTCGCCGACGAGTGGATCCACCCGCACCCCGGGACGGACGGCGCGCTGGCGATGTCGATGGTCCACGTGGTGCTCACCGAGTTCTACGCCCGTCGAGACACCCCCGAGTTCACCTCGTACGCCAAGACGTACACCGACCTGCCGTTCCTCGTCACCCTGCGCACCCGCGCCGACGGCACCGTGGTGCCGGACAAGTTCCTCACCGCCGACGCCGTGCGCCTCGACGTGGATCCGGGCGAGAACGCCGCCAGCAAGACCGTGATGCTCGACGCGGTGACCGACCGCGTGGTGGTGCCGAACGGCACGCTCGGCGACCGGTTCGGCGAGCAGGGCAAGGGCCGCTGGAACCTCGACCTGGGCGAGATCGACCCGGTGCTGAGCCTGCACGGGAGCGGCGGGGACACCGCCGAGATCGTCCTGCCGCGCTTCGACACGCCGCGCGGCGAGGCCGACACCGTCACGCGCGGCGTGCCGGTCCGCACCGTAGTACTGGACGACGACGACGAGGTCATCGTCACGACCGTGTTCGACCTCATGATGGCGCAGTTCGGCGTGGCCCGGGACGGCCTGCCCGGTGACTGGCCGACCGGATACGACGACCCCGCCCCGTACACCCCGGCGTGGCAGGAGGAGCACACCGGCGTACCCGCCGCCCAGGCCGAGCGCTTCGGCCGCGAGTTCGCCCAGAACGCGCTGGACTCGGGCGGCCGCTCGATGATCCTCATGGGCGCCGGCACCAACCACTGGTTCCACTCCGACCTCATCTACCGGGCCTTCCTGTCCCTGACCATCCTCACCGGCTGCCAGGGCGTCAACGGCGGCGGCTGGGCACACTACGTGGGCCAGGAGAAGGTCCGCCCGCTCACCGGGTTCCAGCAGGTCGCGAACGCGCTGGACTGGTCGCGCCCGCCGCGCCAGATGATCTCCACGGCCTTCTTCTACCTGCACACCGGGCAGTGGAAGTACGACGCGTACGCGGCCGACGTGCTCACCTCCCCGACCGGCGACGGCCGATTCGACGGCATGAGCACCCCGGATCTGGTGGCCATGTCCGCGCGGCTGGGCTGGATGCCCTCGTACCCGACCTTCTCCCGCAACCCGCTCGACCTGGGCGACGAGGCCGCCGCGGCGGGCGTCCCCGCCGGCGAGTACGTGGTGGACCGCATCAAGGCCGGCGACATACGGTTCGCGGCCGAGGACCCCGACGGTCCCGGCAACGCGCCCAAGATCCTCACCGTGTGGCGGTCCAACCTCATCGGGTCCTCCGCCAAGGGCGACGAGTACTTCCTCAAGCACCTCCTGGGCACCGACAGCTCCCTGCGCGCCGACCAGGCGCCCGAGGGGCACCGCGGCCGCGACATGGTGTGGCGCGAGGAGGGCGACGCCACCCCGGACGGCAAGCTCGACCTGCTCATGACGCTGGACTTCCGGATGACGTCCACCACGCTGTTCTCCGACCTCGTGCTGCCGGCGGCGACGTGGTACGAGAAGCACGACCTGTCGTCCACCGACATGCACCCGTTCGTGCACTCGTTCAACGCCGCGATCAACCCGCCCTGGGAGACCCGCAGCGACTTCGACACGTTCAAGATGCTCGCCGAGAAGGTCTCCGAGCTCAGCCACGGCCACCTCGACGCGCGGACCGACGTGGTGGCGGTGCCGCTCGGCCACGACACCCCGGACGCGATCGCCAACCCGGGCGGCAGGGTAACCGACTGGAAGGACGGCTCGTGTGAGCCGGTGCCGGGGAAGAACTTCCCCAAGATCGCCACGGTAGAGCGCGACTACCGGCTGATCGGCGAGAAGTTCGGCTCCCTCGGCCCGCTCGCCGAGTCCGCCGGCATGCCGGTCAAGGGCCTCAACCTCACGCCCACCGAGGAGATCGCTGCCCTGCTGCGACACAACGGCGAGACGCGCACGGGCGTCGGCCGGGGCCGCCCGCGGCTCGACACCGACATCCGGATGTGCGAGGCCATCCTGTCCCTGTCCGGCACCACCAACGGTCGCCTGGCCACCCAGGGCTTCGAACAGCTCGAGGAGCGCACGGGCCGTGAGCTCGCCGACCTGTCCCGCGGCGAGGAGGGCAAACGCATCACGTTCTCCGACACCCAGTCTCGGCCGCAGCCGGTGATCACCTCGCCCGAGTGGTCGGGGTCCGAGCACGGGGGGCGCCGCTACAGCGCGTTCGTCATCAACACCGAGCGGCTCAAACCGTGGCACACGCTCACCGGCCGGATGCAGTTCTTCATGGACCACGACTGGATGGCCGAGATGGGCGAGCAGCTGCCCGTGTACCGGCCACCGCTCAACATGCACGAGCTGTACGGCGAGCCCAGGCTCGGCCACGACGGCGGAGCCGAGCTCACCGTGCGGTACCTGACCCCGCACAACAAGTGGTCGATCCACTCCGAGTACCAGGACAACCTGCTCATGCTCAGCCTCGGCCGTGGAGGACCGATGGTGTGGATGAGCGACGCCGACGCCGCGCTCATCGGCGTCAAGGACAACGACTGGATCGAGGCGGTCAACCGCAACGGCGTGATCGTGGCGCGCGCCGTGGTCTCGCACCGCATGCCGGCGGGCACCGTGTACATGCACCACGCCCAGGACCGCACGATCGACGTCCCGCTGTCCGAGACCGATGGCAAGCGCGGCGGTATCCACAACTCGGCGACCCGGATCATGGTCAAACCCAGTCACCTGATCGGCGGGTACGCCCACTTCAGCTACGCGTGGAACTACATCGGTCCCACGGGTAACCAGCGCGACGAGGTGACGGTCATCCGCCGTCGCTCCCAGGAGGTGCAGTACTGATGCGGGTCATGGCACAGATGGCGATGGTGATGAACCTCGACAAGTGCATCGGGTGCCACACCTGCTCGGTGACGTGCAAGCAGGCGTGGACCAACCGCGCCGGCACCGAGTACGTGTGGTGGAACAACGTCGAGACCCGGCCCGGCCTCGGGTACCCGCGCACCTACGAGGATCAGGAGCGCTGGAAGGGCGGCTGGGAGCTGGACCGGAGGGGGCGCCTGCGGCTCAAGGCCGGCGGGCGGGCCAAAAAGCTCATGCAGATCTTCTCCAGCCCCACCATGCCGTCGATCGACGACTACTACGAGCCGTGGACCTACGACTACGACACGCTGGTCTCCGCGCCGCTGCAGCAGCACACCCCGGTCGCGCGCCCGTACTCGCTCATCAGCGGCGAGCCCATGAAGATCTCCTGGTCGGCCAACTGGGACGACAACCTGGGCGGCTCCCCCGAGCACCTCGCCGACGACCCGATCGTCAAGAAGGTCGGCACCGAGGTCAAGGCCGAGTTCGAGCAGACGTTCATGTTCTACCTGCCGCGGATCTGCGAGCACTGCCTCAACCCGTCGTGCGCGGCCTCGTGCCCCTCCGGCGCGATCTACAAGCGCGTCGAGGACGGCGTGGTGCTGGTGGACCAGGACAAGTGCCGCGGCTGGCGCCAGTGCATCACCGGCTGCCCGTACAAGAAGGTGTACTTCAACCACCGCACGGGCAAGGCCGAGAAATGTACGTTCTGCTTCCCCCGCATCGAGGTGGGCATCCCCACGGTGTGCTCGGAGACGTGCGTCGGCCGGCTGCGCTACATCGGCCTGGTGCTCTACGACGCCGACAAGGTGGCCGAGGCCGCGTCCACCCCGGACGAGAAGGACCTGCTCGCCGCCCAACGCGCGTGTTTCCTCGATCCCGACGACCCCGAGGTGATCGCCGCCGCGCGCGCCGAGGGCATCCCCGAGGACTGGCTGGACGCCGCCCGCCGCTCCCCGATCCGCCGGCTCATCCACGACTACGAGGTGGCTCTTCCGCTGCATCCGGAGTACCGGACCATGCCCATGGTCTGGTACATCCCGCCGCTGTCCCCGGTGATCGACCGGATCTCCGCCGACGGTGGCGACGGCGAGGACCCCGACATCCTGTTCTCCGCGATCGACCGGCTCCGCATCCCGCTGGAGTACCTCGCCGAGCTGTTCAGCGCGGGCGACGTGGACGTGGTGCAGGGTGTGCTCAACCGGCTGGCCGCCATGCGCACCTACATGCGCGACATCAACCTCGGGCGCGAGCCGCGCGGCGAGCTCTGCGAGGCCGTCGACATGACGGAGGAGGAGATGTACGAGATGTACCGCCTCCTCGCCCTGGCGCACTACGAGGAGCGGTACGTCATCCCCACCGCGCACCAGGAACAGGCCCACGACCTCGAGGAGCTCGTCACCGAGTGCAGCCTCGACTTCGACGGCGGCCCCGGCATGGGCGGCTCCGGCCCGTTCGGCGAGGGCTCGGGCGACCACAACGTGCCGATCGCCGTGGAGAACTTCCACGCTCTGCGCGACCGGCAGACCGCCGACACCGCCGCCTCCCCGGAGGGCAAGGACCGGCGGATCAACCTGCTCAACTGGGACGGCAACGGGCGCGCGGGCGGCCTGTTCCCGGGAAAGAGGTAGACCGGTGGCCGCAGACTTCTTCACCGGCGACCTGTTCGCCCGCGTCCGCCAGGCCGTTCGACCGGGACGTACGCCCGTCGTGGGCCGCGGTGCGCCCACCGACCGCGCCCTCTACCAGGCGGCCTCGCTGCTGCTGGACTACCCGACCACCGAACTCGTGGAGCAGGTGCCCACCGTGCGGGCCCTGGTCGCCGAGCTCGGCGGCCCGGCCCGGTCCCTGCTCCCGCTGCTCGACAGGCTCGAGAGCGAACCGCTGACCGACCTCCAGACCGAGTACGTCGAGACCTTCGACATGCGCCGGCGCTGCTGCCTGTACCTGACGTACTACCAGCACGGCGACACCCGCAAGCGCGGTTCCGCCCTGCTCGCCTTCGTCACCGCTTACAAGCTCGCCGGCGCCGTGATGTCGGCCCACGAACTGCCCGACCATCTGGGCGTCGTCCTGGAGTTCGGCGCCCAGCACGACCTCGACCGCTGCCGCGGCCTGCTCGTGAACCACCGGCCGGGCCTCGAGCTGCTGCGCATCTCGCTCACCGATCGCCGGTCGGAATGGGCCGGGGTCGTCTCGGCCGTCACCGCCACCCTCCCGCCGATCGACGGCGAGGGCCACGAGGCGGTTCGCAAGCTCATCGCCCAGGGCCCGCCCGACGAGGACGTCGGCCTCGAGGCGTTCACCTCATCGTCCTACCTGGAGAGCGGGGCCCACCCATGACCGATGTGACCTGGATCGACGTGTTCCTGTGGGTCGTCCTGCCGTATGTGTGCCTGGCGATCTTCGTCGTGGGCCACTGGTGGCGGTACCGGTATGACAAGTTCGGCTGGACCACCCGGTCCTCGCAGCTGTACGAGTCCCGCCTGCTTCGCTGGGGCAGCCCGCTGTTCCACTTCGGCTTGCTGTTCGTGATCGGCGGGCACATCATCGGCCTGGTGATCCCCAAGTCGTGGACCGAGGCGGTGGGCATCTCGCAGGAGGCCTACCACTGGCTGGCGGTGGTGATCGGCGCGATCGCCGGCTTCTGCACGGTCGTCGGGCTGATCATCCTCATCTACCGCCGCCGCACCGTCGGGCCGGTGTTCTCGGCGACGACGCTCAACGACAAGGTGATGTACGTCTTCCTCGCGCTGACGATCTTCCTCGGCATGAGCAACACGATCATCGGCAACATCATCAGCCATTACGACTACCGTGAGGACCTGGCCGTGTGGTTCCGCGGCATCTTCTGGTTCCAGCCGGACCCCGCCCTCATGACCGACGCGCCGTTCAGCTTCAAGGCGCACGCGATCGTGGCGTTCCTGCTGTTCGCGATCTGGCCGTTCACCCGGCTCGTCCACGTGTTCTCCGCGCCCGTCGGGTACCTGTGGCGGCCGTACGTGGTCTACCGCTCGCGGCCGACCGACCAGTTCGGCAACCGCCACTACCGGCGCGGCTGGTCCCGCGAGGACGTGGCGGACGTCAGCCGGACCGTCGGCACGAAGCGGTAGCCGACGACGCAGCCCGCCGGGCACGCACCGCGGCACACGCGGCACGGATCGGCTCCGCACAGCCGCCCGCCGGCATGGCGTCTCGCGCGCACCGCGGGGCGGGCCAGACGCCATGCCGAGGGGCAGCTGCGGATTCGGCGGGCGGGCCCGGGAGCGAGACGCCATCGCCGGGAGCGGCTGCGAGGGTTCCACGACGCACGCGCACGAGCGAGACGCCAAGCCCGGGAGCGAGACGCCAGGCGCAGGGGCGGCTGCGGGTTCGGCGGGCATGCGCAGGGGCGGATGCCGAATCCACCGCGCGGGCGAACGCAGCGCCTACCGTGTCAGCTTTCCGCGACCGCGCCAGCCGCCCCGACCTGGATGAGCGTGCCCCACGGGTCGTCGACCCGCAGAACGGCGCCGTCGTGGCGGGCCCGGAACCCGTGGTCGGTCAGGCGCTGCTGGAGTGCGTCGACGTCGTCGGCGGTCGGCAGGTCGATGTTCACCTGCCCCAGCCCGAGGGCGGCCGCGCGCGGGCCCGCCCCGGCGGTGCCCCACGTGTTGACGGCGATGTGGTGGTGGTACCCACCGGCGGCGATGAACAGGGCCGAGCCGACATCGCTCATCACCTCGAATCCGAGGGCGTCCACGTAGAAGTCGCGGGCCACACCGATGTCGCCGACCTGCAGGTGGACGTGGCCGAGCGTCGCGCCCGGCGGGCTCGCGGACGTCTCGGGCAGGTGGCTGCGCAGGAACGCGTTGGGATCCAGCGGATTGGTGGCCACCTTGAGCAGACCGTGCGGCTCGGTGGCCCAGGTCTCCCGGGGCCGGTCCGCGTACAGCTCGACGCCGTTGCCCTCCGGGTCGTCGAAGTAGAACGCCTGGCTGTACAGGTGGTCCGAGCTACCGGTGAACGACCGGGGCGCGTTCCGGGCGACCGAGGCGACGGCGGCGGCCAGCGACGCCTCGTCGTCGAACAGCACGGCGGTGTGGAATAGACCCGCTTCGCCGGACTTCCGCGGCGGCAGGTCGGGCATCCGGCGCATCCGCACGAGCGGGAGGCCCGCGCGGCCGAGCACCGCGGTCTCGCCCGAATGCTCGAGCACCTCCAGGGTCACGCCCTCGGAGTAGAAGCCGATCATCGCGTCCAGGTCACGGACCAGCAGCTCCACGGCTCCCATGCGGGTGTCCGGCGCGAGGAGGTCGTCGGCGGGCCGCTCGACGAGGCTGCGGGGGTCGGGGTTCTGGACGTAGACGGGCATGGCGCTCTCCTGGATCGTCGGGCCGATCAGTCGGTCGATGCTATTTGATGTGTCATCTATACCAACCGGAGCGGGCCGTCGTCTATTCCGTGACGCATCAAGTGCCCCCGGTCAGGACCGGTCAGGGACTGGTCAGGGACCGATCAGTCACTCACGTCGAGAAAGCCCGTCGCGCCCTTCTCCGCGTCAGCGAACGAGTGGTCCACGAAGACGTAGCGGCCGGGCTCGGCGGGGGTCATCTCGACGAACCCTCCCTGCGACGGCGCCAGGTCCAGCGCCTGCGCCCCGCCGCCGCTCCCGCCGAACGCGTCGCGACCGTCGCGCAACCGATACGCCCCCTCCTTGTACACGGTGTCGAACTGCCCACCCACGACGTGGAAACTCGTGCCATCGCTCGGACCCGCCGCGACCACCCAGATCCGGACGGTTTCGCCCACCCGCGCGGTGAGCGGGTCCCGCCGGTACTGCGTGGCGTGGCCGTTGAACATCACCAGGTCGGGCCGGCGGGCGGCGATCTTGTCCATGTCGAACGGCTCGTCGTCGCCGCCCAGATACGCCTCCGACTGCACCAGGACGTACTCGCGGTCGACCTCCGGCAACTCCGGCGGGTCCACGATGAGCGCCCCGAACATCCCCGCCGCCACGTGCCCGCTCATCGGCGCGGTGGCGCAGTGGTACAGCCACGCCCCCGCCCGCTTCACGGTGAACCGGTACTCCAGCTCCCCGCCGGGCGGGATCGTGCGCATGACCTCGTCGGGGCGCACGTCCCCGGCGTGGAAGTCGATCGAGTGGCCGATCGTCCCCTCGTTGCGGAAGGTCACGACGAACGTGTCCCCGACCCGGCCGCGCAGCGTCGGCGCGGGCAGCCCACCGTTGTAGGTCCACACCGGCCGCACCACCCCGGGCGCCAACTCGTCAGTGGTCTCCTCGACGGTGAGGGTGATCCGATGCTCGCGGCCCGGCGGCGCGGGGGCCAGCACCGGGTCGCGGGTCTCGAAGTCGTCCGACGGCGGCGAGAGGACGTCGATCGCTTCGGTCGGGGATGCCGTGCCATCGCCCGCGCCGGAGTGCCCGTCGTGCCCGGCCGCACGCGGATCAGTGGCCCCGCCGCTGGTCCCGCCACCAGCCGGATCACCCCCCTCGACCTGCACATCGAAGGTCATGCCCATCGCCTTGTGCCCGGCGATCGTGCACCATCCCTCGACCGGGCGGCCCACCACGCCGACGTCCACCCGCGCCGTCTCACCCGGCTCCACCCTGCCGGTCCCGACCCCGTTGGCCAGGTGCAGGTCGTGAACCGTCGTCTCGTCGTCGTTCCTCAACTCGATCACCAACCGGTCACCGACGGGGACGGTCACGGTGCTCGGCTCGAACCTCATCCCCACCGCGACCACCTCGACGGTCGTGGTGTTCCCGCTCGGGGTGACCGCGGCCGATCCGTCGGTGCGGCGCAGCGGGGAGGACGGGTCGACGGCGAGGACGGTCCCCGTCGCGAGGGCCGCCACCAGCAGCGCCGCCAGCGCACCGATGAGGTTCCGGCGCCGGCCGGGGGCGATCTCCGCGCGGGCCGTGTCCGCCGTGACCCGGGCGGGCTTCTCCCCGGCCTCCCGCGCCGCTGCGGCCGCGCGGATCACCCGCAACTGCGCGCGGACGGCCCGGATCATCACCGGCAGGAACAGGACGAAGCCACCGAACGCCAGCAGCGAGCCGACGACCCGCGTCCAGCTCGTGCCGCCGGGCGCGAGGAAGACGATCAGCCCGGCGTTGACCAGGACCAGACGGAACGCCGCGAGGCGGTTCATCTCGACCATCCCCGCGCGCACGGCCGCCGGCCCCCCGCGCATCACGGTGGGCATGAGGAAACTCATGGCGCCGAACAGGATCTGGGCGGCGGCGCCGGCGAGCAGCGGGGCGGTCACGTCGCCCAGGTCGGCCATCCGGCCGGTGGCGACGAGCCACGTGGCCCACCCCAGCGCGATCGGCAGCCACACCAACCCGCAGGCGATGCTCATCGAGGCGAACTCCCGCGGCGGCGCACTCCGTGCGGCGCGGACGAGGTACACCAGGTGCCACAGCACGGCCAGCAGGTACACACCCAATGCCACGGCGATCACCGGCTCCACCCCGGCGAGCGAGGCCCCCGCTGCCGCGACGACGGCCGCCGCCATGACGGCCAGGGAACGGGTCGCCGCGGTGTCCTGGCCCCGCGCCATCGGGGTGCGCAGGACCGTGGCCCAGAAGGTGACCAGCGTGGTGAGGACCGTGATGCCGACGAATCCCAGGACGTTGACGGCGAGGTGGAACGCCCGCAGGCGCACGCCCCACTCCTCGCCGACGCCGACCCCCATGGCCGCGCCCGCGACGGCCCCGGCCGGCAGGAACGCCGCCGCGACCGCGTAATACCGCACGATCGGCCGGAACCGGGTCGGGGCGGCCGCGCGGATCTGCCGGACGAGATCCACCACGTACCAGGCGACCGCTCCGCCGACGACCGTCGCGCCGGCGACGATCGCGATCGGCCACGCCCCGATCATCCCCGCGACCAACGCCACGATCCCCGCGTTGAGGACCATGATCCTGCGCACCTGGACCGCCCTCGACTCCTCCGCGGGCCGCTGGTGCAGCAGCGTCTCGGTGAAGTGCTGGCCCCAGACGAGGATCGAGTTGGTGAGCAGGCCCAGCGTGAAGACGTGGATGATCGTCCACGTGGACGCGGGCACCCACCGGTGCACCACGCCCAGCACCACCAGCGCGATCATCCACACCTGCACCGGCCGGGTCGCCCGCCGGTGCCACGATCCCGTCCGCCGGGACGGGGAGCGGGGCGCCGAAGTGCTCATATCGCCGAGTCTAGGCCCGGCCAAATACCTTCCCGACGTGCGGATTTTCCGCGGCCGACGGGGGGATTCCCCGCGATCACTGCGGCAGCGGGGCCAGCCCGGTGTTCTCGAGGGCGCGTCGGCCCCGGTCGGAGACGACCAGTTCCAAAAAATCGTCCGTCGCCGCGCGCTCCCCCTCCGAGTCGGCCCCCTCCTCGCCGCGCACGACCCTGGCCACGGAGTACCGCGTGGTCCCCGCCGTCTGGGCGAGTTCGCGGTCCCGCTGGTCGACCTCGACCTGCGCGACCCAGCCGTGCGAGGCGGCGACGTCGGTCCGGTAGACGATGCCCACGTCGTTGTCGGCCAGGCGCGCGGCGAGGGCGCGCGAGCCCGAGTCGCGTTCGACGCCCGGCGGCTCGACGCCCGCGGCGGACAGCAGCGTCTCCGCGGCCTTCCCGCACGGCACGTCCATCGCGCACAGCCCGACCCGCAGGTCCGGGCGTTCGAGGTCGCGCAGCCCCGTGATCCGGCGCGGGTTCCCGGACGGCACGGCCACCACGACGTGGTTGCGGGCGAAGACGCGGGGGTCGACCGCCACGCCGGCGTCCACCACCTGCTGCATGGCCTCCTCGCTCGCGGAGGCGAAGATGTTGATGTCGTCACGCCCCGGCAGCCCGGCGGCGATCGTGTCCGACCGGCCCAGCTCGAGGCTGACGGTGACCCCGGGATGCTCGTCCTCGAAGATGTCGATCATCTCCGTGAACGCCGCGGTCAACGACGGGGCGGCCGCGACCCCGATGGTCGTGGTCTCGTCCTCGGGTTCCTGCGTCGCGCAGGCACCGACCACCGTGCACGCCAGGGCGATCGTCAGCACGCCGACCCCCCGGCTCCGGTTCATCGCTCAGCCGCCGGCGAACGGGGGCAGTACATCGACGGCGGAGACGCCGTCGATCGGGGTCTTCGGATCCCGGGTGGTCTCGTCGCCCACTAGGAAGGAGGACACCGTGACGATGCTGGCGAGCGGCTCACCGTGCCGCTCGCACACCTCCCGCGCCAGCTCCCCGACGGTGGTGGCGTGGGTGTGCAGTCGTTCGCGGGCGGTACCGGCGGCGTCCTCCGCCGCGGCGTAGTAGCCCACGGTGATCACCCGCGGCGCCCGTCCCACATCCGGTGTGCTGCTCACATCATCAACTCTATCGCTCGACACTGACACGTCAACCACCAATAGCTCCCATCGACCGCCGCGGCCTGTGGAAGGCAGTACCGCCGATCCCGTGCCCGGCCTGCTTGCCCCACATCGCGCCCCGCCAGATCTCCGCGACCTCGGAGTCCGGGGCGCCCGAGCGCAGCACGCCGAGCACGTCGGTCTCGTCGTCACTGAACAGGCACGACCGCACCGTTCCCTCGGCGGTGAGCCGGGTACGGTCGCAGGCCGCGCAGAAGTTGCGGGTCACGGTCGCGATCACCCCGACCGTAGCGGGCGCGCCCCCGACCGTGTGGCCGGCGACCCGCCACAGCTCGGCCGGCGCGGACGGGTCCTCGCGCCCCGCGGGGACCAGCTCGAACCGGGTCCGCAGGGAGTCCAGCACGTCGGCGGCGGTGACCATCTCCGCGCGTGACCAGGTGGCCTCGGCGTCGAGGGGCATCTCCTCGATGAACCGCAGCTGCACGCCCTCGGCGAGCGCCCACTCCAGCAGGTCGGGCGCGCCGTGCAGGGTCGCGCGCAGCGGCACCGCGTTGACCTTGACCGGATCCAGCCCTGCCTCGACGGCGGCCCGCACGCCGCGCAGGACCGAGGGCAGCCGGTCGCGGCGGGTCAGCTCGGCGAACTCGGCGCGGTCGACCGTGTCCAGCGAGATGTTGATGCGGTCCAGCCCGGCCTCGACGAGCCGACCGACGCGGTGCTCGAGGCCGACCCCGTTGGAGGTCATGGCGATGGGCAGGTCCGGGCAGGCCTCACGGGTGCCGGCGATGATGCGCTCGAGGTCGGACCGCATGAGCGGCTCGCCCCCGGTGAAGCGGACCTCGTGCACCCCCAGCTCGCGGTGCGCCAGCGCCACCAACCGGATCACCTCGTCGGCCGTCATCCGCGCGGCGTCGGGGATCGGCGGCAGCCCCTCCTCGGGCATGCAGTACGTGCAGCGCAGCGAGCACTTCTCGGTCAACGAGACCCGCAGGTCCCGGGCGACGCGGCCGAAGGAGTCGACGAGCAGCGGCGTCGCGGGGCGTGTGTGCGGGCCCGCGCCCGGTGCGCGGCGGGTGTCCGGGACGGTCACGGCGGCCACCTCCCCTCTAAGGTGTAGGTGGCCCCGAGTGTAGGGGCCCGCGCCGTGCCCCGCTCACTCGTCCTCCGGCCGCCGTTCCAGCGCGGTGACGTCCGGGGTGGGCCCCAGCAGCGTGAGTTCGTGGATCTCGTCGCGCTCGGCCTGGCCGCGCAGCTGCGGCGCGATCGCCCGTCCCAGGTGGTAACCCAGGACCACCACCAGGGTACCCAGGGCGATGCCGCCGAGCTGGAAGTCGTCGGTGATCTGCAGGGTCGTGTCGCCGATCGCGATCACCACACCCGCCGCGACCGGCACGAGGTTCAACGGATTGCCGAAGTCGACCCGGTTCTCCTTCCAGATCTTGGCGCCGAGCAGGCCGATCATCCCGTAGAGCACCACCGTGATGCCGCCCAGCACACCGCCCGGGGTCGCGGAGATCACCGCACCCAGCTTGGGGGAACACCCCAGCACGATCGCGGTCAGCGCGGCCACCACGTACGCGGCCGTCGAGTACACCTTGGTCGCGGCCATCACACCGATGTTCTCGGCGTACGTCGTCGTCGCCGACCCGCCGAACGACGTGGCCAGCACGGTCCCCGCACCGTCCGCGGCGAGGGCGCGGCCCATCAGGCCGTCGGTCTCGGTCCGCGTGATCTCCCCGATCGCCTTGACGTGCCCGGCGTTCTCGGCGATGAGCGCGATTACGCCCGGCACCACCAGCAGCACGAACGCCAGCGAGAAGCTCGGCGCGTGGATGCCGACCACGCCGGCGGCCTCGTCGGTCATCGGCGGCAGCCCGATCCACGGCGCGTCCCACACGCCCGACCAGTCGACGCGCAGGTGCTCGGCCACCTCACCGGAGCCGGCGTCGAGGGAGGTGATCGGGCCGGTGGCCAGGTCCAGCACCCAGGACAGGCCGTAGCCGAAGATGAGGGCGAGGAAGATCGCGATCCGCCCCGCGAAGCCCTTGAGCCCGACGGTCATGAGGATCAGCACGACCATCACCGCCAGCGCGACCCACTGGTCCTGGGGCCAGTACGTCTCGGCGACGACCGGAGCGAGGTTGAAGCCGAGCAGCATGACGACCGCGCCGGTGACCACGGGCGGCAGCACCGCCGTGACCACGCGGCCGCCGACGAGATGGACGACGACGCCCACGACCAGCAGCGTCGCGCCCGCCACGAGCATCGCGCCGGTGACCTCGGCGCTCGTGCCGCCCTGCGCGCGGATCGCCGCGACCGCGCCGACGAATGCCACGGACGTGCCGAGGTAGCTGGGCACCTGTCCCTTGACCACGGCGAGGAACAGCAGGGTGCACACGCCGGAGAAGAGGATCGCCAGCTGCGGGTTGAGGCCCATGATGATGGGGAACACGAACGTCGCGCCGAACATCGACACCACGTGCTGCGCGCCGATCCCGATGGTGCGCGGCCAGCTCAGCCGCTCCATGGGGGCGACCACCTCACCGGGTCGGATGTTCCTGCCGTCGCCGTGTACCGACCAGAGACCCACGTCTTCCCCACTCTCGCTGCGTCCGGCCGCACCCGCGCGCGCCGTAGGCACAGTACAACGCGGTTACCGTGGGGACATGAGTTCCCTGCCCGACCGGCCCGACCGTCCGTCCCCCGCCGAGTACCGCGAGCTGCTGCGCGCGCACCTGGCGCCGGTGTTGGAGCGGGCGGCGCGGAGCACGCACCTTCCGCTGGCGGCGTGCGCGGACTCGGTCCTGGCGGTGCCGTTGCGGGCGTCGGTGGACCTGCCGCTGTTCGTGAACTCGCAGATGGACGGGTACGCGGTGCGGTCGGCGGACGTGGCGGCGGCGGGGCCCGACTCGCCGGCGCGGCTGCGGGTGGTCGGGGCGGTGCACGCCGGTGACGGTCGGGGTCCCGGGGTCGACGACGACGAGGCCTGCAAGGTGATGACCGGCGCGCCCGTGCCCGAGGGCGCGGATTGTGTGGTGCCGGTCGAGGACACGGTGGTGAGCGACGCCGACCCCGCCGCGGTGCTGGTGGTGGCGCCGCGGTCGCCAGGGGAGTTCATCCGCCGCCCGGGCGACGACGTCCGCGCCGGCGACGTGGTGGTCGACGCCGGGGTGCGTCTGGCGGCGCGGCACCTGGCGGCGGCGGCTTCGCTCGGGGAGTCGGGGCTCGATGTGCGGCCGCGGCCGCGGGTCGGGGTGGTGGCCACGGGCTCGGAACTGGTCGCGCCGGGGCGGCCGCTCGGGCCTGGGCAGATCTGGGAGTCCAACTCGATCACGCTGGCCGCCGCCCTCAAGGCCTGCGGGTGCGAGGTCACCACCACGACGATCTCGGGCGACGACCGCGGCGAGTTCGCCTCGGCACTGGACACGGCTGTCGGTGGTGCGGACCTCGTGGTGACCGCGGGTGCCGTCTCGATGGGCGACGCCGAGGTGGTGCGCCAGGTGCTCGCCGACCGCGAGGGCGCGCGCTTCGCGCCGATCGCCATGCAGCCCGGCGGCCCTCAGGGCCTGTCGACCTGGCGCGGCACCCCGGTCGTGTGTCTGCCGGGCAACCCGGTCAGCGCGCTGGTGTCGTTCGTGGTGCTGCTGCGACCGGTCATCCTCGAGGCGGTGGGGCGGTCGCCTGTCCAACCGGTGCGGGCCCGGCTCTCGCGCGACGTCACCTCCCCCGCAGGGAAGGTCCAGTTCCTGCGGGCGGCGCTCGGCCCTGACTCCGGTGCTGGCATCCCCGTCGTCGAGCCGGTCTCCGGTTCCGGCTCACACCTGGTCGCCTCGATGGCCCGCGCTGACGTGCTGGTGGAGATCCCTGCGGACGTGACCTCACTGGCGGCCGGGACCGAGATCGACGCTGTGGCGCTGTAGCCGCCGATGTCTGCGGGCAGGCGACAGATCTGAGACCAGAAGGCACGTGACCGAGCACGCCTTTTTGCATCTACCCGATCGTCGGCATGGCGCTGACCACGGCCACGATCGGGGTGATGACCCAGATGACAGGCTCCACCCCGATCTGGCATGGGCATGCTGCTGTTCTTCGGCGCCGGCCTGGGCCTGGTCATGCAGGTGATCGTGCTGGCGGTTCAGAACGCGGTCGACCCGCGCCAGGTGGGCGTGGCCACGAGCTCGAACAACTACTTCCGCGAGATCGGTGCGGCGATCGGCACCGCCGGGTTCGGTTCGCTGTTCACGGGTCGGCTGATCGACAACCTCACAGACACGGTGGCCGCCAACCCGGAGCAGGCGATCGCCTCGGGGTTGAACCCGGGCGCCGTCACGCCGGCCTTCGTGGCGAACCTCCCCGAGCCGCTGCACCAGGGGATCGTGGACTCCTATGCGGATGCGTTGGCTCCCGCGCTCTGGTTCGTGGTGCCGGTCCTCGCCGTCGCCCTTCTCTTCGCGTTCTTCCTCCCCCAGGTCACCCTCAGCACCGAGGCCGGCATGATCGCGCGCGGCGAGGCCGTGTGGGATGACGGCAGGGGCGAGGTCGTCGAGATTGACGGAGAAGACGTTCCCCGGGTCGACGACGACAACGCCACCACCGCGACCGCGCCCACCCCGGGAGACCCGCCCGCCCCGGCGCACGGCTGACCCCACCCGGACACCCCCGCCTCACCCGTCACCGCCAGCGACATTCCGGCTCCTGACCCGGAGCGCGATCGGTACCCGGTCGCACTGAAGGGTCGTAGGGTCGGGGGTGGCCGAAGGGTCGGCCCGGCCCTTCGGCGACGAGTTCACCACCAGTCGGAGGCATACATGCCCACACGTACCACGGTCGCTCGACACATCATCGACACGCTCCACGCCTCGGGGGTCCAGCGGGTCTACGGACTTCCCGGCGACTCGCTGAACGGCGTCACGGACGCGATCCGGCAGACCGATGGCGTGGACTGGGTGATCACCCGGCACGAGGAGGCGGCCGCGTTCGCCGCCTCCGCAGAGGCCGCGCTGACGGGGAACCTCACGGTGTGCGCCGGTTCCTGTGGGCCCGGCAACCTGCACCTGATCAACGGCCTGTTCGACGCCCAGCGTTCCGGGGTCCCGGTCCTCGCGCTGGCCGCGCACATCCCGTCAGAGGAGATCGGGACGGGATATTTTCAGGAGACCCATCCACAGGAGCTGTTCCGCGAGTGCAGCGTCTATGCGGAGCACGTCTCGTCAGCCGAGCAGGCGCCGCGGCTGCTGAGGATCGCTATGCGTGCAGCCATCGAGAAGCGCGGGGTGGCCGTACTCGTCCTGCCCGGCGACGTGGCGCTCGAGGAGATCACCGCCGAGGCGGCCGCCATCCGCCCCACAGTCAGTGCGGTGGTCCCGGCAGAGGAGGATCTCGCTCGCGCCGTCCGTGCCCTCGACGGCTGCGAGGACGTCACGATCCTCGCAGGCGCCGGCTGCGCGGGCGCCCATGACGAACTGCTGCAGATCGCGGAGATGCTCAAGGCGCCGATCGTCCACGCGATGCGTGGCAAGGAATGGGTGGAGCACGACAATCCCTACGACGTGGGAATGACCGGTCTGCTCGGGTTCTCCTCGGGCTACCGCGCCATGATGGCCGCCGAGACCCTGCTGGTTCTGGGCTCCGACCTGCCGTATCAGCAGTTCTACCCGGACGCCACGGTGATCCAGGTCGACATCCGGGGCGATCGGATCGGTCGACGCACGCCTGTCGAGGTACCGCTGGTCGGCGGTGTCGGGGAGACGATACGGGCGCTGCTCCCCAGGCTGCGCACGCACACGGGCCGCAAACATCTCGACGGTGCCACGAAGCACTACGCCAAGACGCGGCGCACGCTGGACGATCTCGCCACGCCGTCCAAGCGGACCATCCACCCGCAGTATCTGACGCGGTTGATCGACGAGGCGGCAGACGACGACGCGGTGTTCCTGCCGGACGTCGGCAGCCCTGTGATCTGGGCGGCCCGCTATCTGACGATGAACGGGCGCCGACGGATCGTCGGGTCGTTCACCCACGGGTCCATGGCCAACGCCCTGCCGCAGGCGATCGGCGCCCAGGCCGCCTCACCCGGCCGACAGGTGATCGCGCTCGCGGGCGACGGTGGGCTCTCCATGCTGATGGGCGAGCTGCTCACGCTCGTCGAGCACGACCTGCCGGTCAAGGTGGTGGTGTTCAACAACGCCTCGTACAACTTCGTGGAGGTGGAGATGAAGGCCGACGGCTTCGTGAACTTCGGCACCGACCTGTCCAACCCCGACTTCTCGAAGGTCGCGGAGGCCTGCGGGCTCGCGGGCTTCCGGGCGGACAAGTCCAAGGATCTGGCCGGGACCGTCAAGCGGTTCCTCGCCCACGACGGGCCCGCCCTGCTCGAGGTGGAGGTGGAACGCCAGGAGCTCACGATCCCGCCGTCCATCAGCGCCGCCCAGGCCAAGGGATTCACGCTCTACTCGCTGCGCACCGTACTGTCCGGCCGCGGTGACGAGCTGGTGGACCTGGCCAAGGCGAACCTGCGGCAGTTGTTCTGAGCCCCTGCCCAGGGCCCCTCGCCGCCGCGTGGTCTCGCCGATTCACACATCCCCGGGGCGGGTCCAGGTACCACCGTGATCTGCGACCACGCGGCGGCGATGCCTACTCGGCGCTGTCGAGAGCCTGCTGCCAGAAGTCGATCTCCAGGCGGGTGGCCGTGCGGAACACGTCGGTGAGCTCGTCCAGCCGACGGTCCGAGAGCCCACCCGCAGCCAGGGCATCGAGCTGGGCGATCGCGGCGCGGGAGGCGGCGGTGAACTCCTCGCCGGAGTACTCGCCGATCCACTCGCGGTACGGGTGCCCGCCACCCTGTCCGCCGTGCTCGGCCAGCCGCGGCTGCAGCCTGGCGCCGATCTCGGCGTAGCCGATCGTGCACGGGGCCAGCGCAACGCTCAGGTCGAGCAGGTCCCCGGCCATCCCCGAGTCCAGGACGTAGCGGGTGTAGGCGACGGTGGCCTGCTTCTCCGCGGCGGCCTCGAGTTCGGCGCGCGGGATGCCCCAGCGCTCGGTGAGCGTCAGGTGCAGCTCGGTCTCGTTGAGGATCGCGCCGGTCGCGGCGTGCGCGGCCTTGAGGTCAGCAAGCGTGCGGCTCTTGTACGTCGCCAGGGCGTTGGCGCGGGTGAACTGGACGAGGAAGTGGAAGTCCTGGACCAGGTAGTCCTGGAAGACCGGCAGCGGCAGGGTGCCGGCGCCGAGCTGCTCGACGAAGTCGTGCCGGGTGTAGGCGTCCCATTCGTCGCGGCAGCGGGTCTTCAGGGTCTCGAACAGGCTCAACTCGGGTCTCCTTCAGTGCTCGGTCGACAGGCGGGCGACGATCGCGCCGTGTGGCCGGTGCCCGGGCCCTGTCCTGGTGTACGTCTCGATCACCTCGAAGTGTGCCACCCGCAGCCGCTCGGCCAGCGCTCCGATCGACCAGCGGTATGCAGGGGCCACCGCGTGGTCGAAGCGCTCGACCAGCTCGCCGTAGAAGAACCCCACCAGCAGGTGCCCGCCGGGCCGCAGGACCCGGGCGAACTCCGCGAGCGGTACACCGATCCCCTCCGGTTCGTGGTGGATGAGTGAGTACCAGGCGAGGACTCCGGACATGCTCGCATCCCCGAGCGGCAGCGCCTCCAGGTCGGCCTGCTCAAAACAACACCCGAGGTGGGCGGCGCGGGCATGATCCACGAACTCGCTGACGCCGTCGACGCCGCGGACGTCCACTCCCGCTTCAGCCAGGTGCGCTGTCCAGTGCCCGGGCCCGCACCCGGCGTCGAGGACCGGGCCGCCCACCTGACACGCCCAGCGGGTCACCAACTCGCGGTCGGCCGGGTGGACGGTCGAGATAGCCCCGATGTGTTCGATGTACTCCCCCGCCCGCCGCGCGTAGGCCTCGCGCACCTCCCTCGTCACAGGCCCCGCTCCCGGAGCCGGCTCGGCGACACGCCCTCCCAGCGGGTGAACGACCTGGTGAATGTCGCGGTCTCCGAGTATCCGAGCTCGCGCGCCACCTCGGACACCGCCGCGCCCTGGCCGAGCAGTTCGAGCGCTCTGCCGTGCCGCACCTCGTCGACCAGCCGCCGGAACGACGTGCCCTCCGCGGTCAGCCTCCGCCGGAGCGTGCGCTCGTCGACGTGCAGGTCAGCGGCCAGGACAGCCATGGACGGCCAGTCACCCCGCTCGTGCCGCAGCCGGCTACGCACCTGCCCGGCCACACCGACGCGGGCCAGCCGGGCATCCAGCACCTCTCGACACTGCTGCTCGAACAGCCGCGCGGTGTTCTCATCCGCCTGCGGCAGCCGCTCGTCCAGGCGTGCGCGCGGGATGACCAGCCGGTTGGTCGCGCACCGGGAAACCACGGCCGCCGGCTCGAGCCGCCACGCCTCCGCCAGCAGCGCGGCGCTCGCGGGCCCGAGCGTGGTCTCGATCCCGACCAGCTGCAGGTCGATCTGCGCGCCACGAAACGCCACCGCCAGCCCGGCCAGGTCCCGTTCCACCACGAAGGCGCGCACATCGGGCGGGATCGCGTCGTCGGCGGCGACCGCGTACACGACCCCGTCGCCCTCCTCCAGCGCGAACCGCAGGTGCGTCGGCGACAGCGCGAGGTACGGGATCGCCCGCTCGAGCGCCGCGCGCACGGTGGGCCCGGCCAGCATCATGAATCCGATCACGCCGGTCCGACCGATGGTCGAATACGCCCCGATGCCGGCTCCCAGCCCGGGCAGGTCCCCGAGCTCGGCCAACAGATTGCGGATCACCGCGAACTCTTGATGTGCCCAGATCTGCGCGTTCTCATCCGCGAGATCGGGCGGGTGAATTCCGGTGCCGGCGAGGCACCTCGTCGTCGTCATCCCCTGCGCCACGGCGCCTTCCACCATGATCCGCACGCCCTCCGTGCCGCGCGGCACGGCCCACACGGGCGATCCCGGCGACGACCGCGACGACGACAACGACGGCCTCACAGTCATCGCCCGAAACTACCAACCCACCCACCCGATTGTCCGAAAGTGCCAACTTCCCGACCGAAAGCGCCATTCCGCCGGCGCGGATGCGTGGCTACGGTCACAGTCATGACCCTCGCCGGCTCCCCTGACACCGCCACCGACACCGGGCTCGCGGCCGAGCTCGGCGCCCTCTACATCCGCGCCAAGACCGCGGTCGGCGCCGAGGACCTGGCGCACATCCGCAACGTCACCGCCTACGGTGAAGCGATCGACGCCCGCCGCCGCGAACTGCTGCGCGAGGGTGGCCCCCGCGCTATCCGCCGCGCCACCGCACTGGAGATGGCGTACCGCCTCATGCAGTTCTCCGAACTCGGCCACAACATCATCCACGGCAGCTACGACCACCTGCCGGACTGCGGCGAGTACCACTCCGACCGCTACCACTGGGACTTCAACGTCGACACCGACCAGTGGAAGACCATGCACCACGTGGGCCACCACCCCAACACCAACATCGTCGGCAAGGACCACGACCTGGGGTACAGCCTGTTCCGCGGCAGCGCCGGCCAGGACTGGTACGGCCACCACCTCGGCCAGGTCGCGATGATCTCGACCCTGGCCGCGATGGCCCCGATCGCGGCGCCGTTCTTCCTGGCGAACATCGCGCGCAAGGTCGAGGGACACTGGCTCTTCAGCTCATACATGCTGCGGTCCCCCGCCCGGATCGCCGGCCGCGACGCCCGGCGTCGGTTCGTCGACGAGCCGTTCCGTTCGGGATGGAAGCCGCTGCAGACCCTCGCCGCGAACTACCTCGGCGGGGTGACCGGCTACATGTCGGTGCTGTTCCTGGTGTTCATCGAGCACCACGCCGGCGAGCTCGAGCTGTTCACCGACCCCGGCCCCGACGAGACCGCCGACCAGTACTACGAGCGTCAGATCCGCGCGACCCGCAACTTCCTGCCCAGCGCGCAGATGGACGACGCCCTCGCGCGGCTGCTCGAGGAGGAGGTGCCGTTCGAGAACCGGCCCGATCTGCGCATCTTCTACGGCGGGCTGGACACGCACGTCGAGCACCACCTGTTCCCCGATCTGCCGCCGTCGATGCAGCGCAAGATCGCGCCGGAGGTCCGCGAGATCGCCGCGCGCCACGGGCTGCCGTACCACGAGACGCCGCTTCTGGAGACCGTGCCGCTCATCGCCAAGACGCTCACCGGACTGTCGGTGCCGTTCGGCGAGCGCGAGTTCTCTCGGCCCCGCGACCTGCTGCGCGACCCGGCTTCGCTCGTTCGCCGCGTCGCGGCCGGGCTGCGCTACCGGCAACTGCCCGAGTCGCCCTACCTCGACAAGCCGCAGTTCCACAACGTGCCGGCGCGGGTCGTGGCGGTCACGCCTGTCGCGGACGGGCAAGCCCTGTCAGTGCGCCTGGCCCGCCCGCGCGGGTGGGAGGACGTGCGGTGGGACGCCGGCGCGTACGTGTCGGTGCGCCAGATGGTCGACGACGACGAGCTGGTCCGCCAGTACAGCCTGGTCCACGACTCGGTCGGGCAGGCCGGGCCGTCCGACCTGGAGTTCTGCGTCAAGCGCGTGGCTGACGGCCGCGTCTCCAACCGGCTGAACGACACCCTGAAGCCGGGGGCCTACGTGACCCTGGTGGGTGTGCCGCAGTCGACCGGTGACTTCGCGCTGCCGGCAGAGCCTGACACCACTCACCCGGCCCCCACCCTGCACATCGCGGGCGGCGTGGGCATCACCCCGATCATCGCGCTGCTGCGCCGCCTCGCCCGCGACGCCAGCCCCCACGTCGACGCGACGGTCCTGTACTTCAACCGCGACGAACGCTCGATCATCTTCGAGCCGGAGCTTCGTGAGCTGGCCCGCGACGCCGGGATCACGCTGCACCTGTTCACCGACGCCCCGGCCACCCGCGACGACCTTCGCACCGGACGCCTCGGCCCGGAACTGCTGACCGAGCTGGTGCCGGACCTGGCCGAGCGCGAGACCTACGTCTGCGCCCCGGCGGCGGTGATCGACCTGGCCCGCGGGTGGCTGCGGGGGCTGGGACAGCCCGCCGAGCGCTTCCACGCCGAGTCGTTCACCGCGCCCGAACTGGATCGGCCCGCCGACGACGGCAGCCGTTACACCGTCAGTTTCGCCCGCACCGGGACGTCTGTGGAGATCGACGGCGGCACCACACTGCTGGAGGCGGCCGGGCGCGCCGGGATCCCGGTGCCCACCGGCTGCGAGCGGGGCCTGTGCAAGGCGTGCGTCACGACCAAGCTCGCCGGCACCACCAGCGCCGAACAGCCCGGTGTGCAGCAGGAGCGGATCACGGTCTGCAACTCGCTGGCCTCCTCGGACATCGAGCTGGATCTGTAGCTCAGTCCCACTTCCCCCGCGTGTACTGCGGCGGGTACGGGGCGTCGCGCCAGTCCAGGCCCAGCTCGGCGGCCGCGCGCTGCGGCCAGGCGGGCTCGCGGAGCCCGGCGCGGCCGAGGAACACGACGTCGGCGCGCTCCTCGACGAGCAGCCGCTCGGCGAACTCCGGGTCGCTGATCAGGCCGACCGCGCCCGCGAGCACCGCACCCGACGCGCGGACCTCCTCGGTCAGCGGCACCTGGTAGCCCTGCTCGAGCGCCACCGGCGGGCGGTCGGGCGTGTTCGCGGCGGACGAGACGTCCACCAGGTCCACGCCGTGCTCGGCGAGCCGGCCCGCCAGCCAACGCGAGTCCTCGGGCGTCCAACCGCCGGGCACCCAGTCCGTGGCCGAGATGCGCACGAACAGCGGCTTGCCCTCGGGCCAGACCTCGCGGACGGCGTCGCAGACCTCCAGCAGCAACCGCGCGCGGTTGTCGCGCGAGCCGCCGTAGGAGTCGGTGCGCTCGTTCGACAGCGGCGAGAGGAACTCGTGCAGCAGGTACCCGTGCGCGGCGTGGATCTCCACCACGTCGAACCCGGCCTCGTCGGCGCGCCGGGCGGCCTCGGCGAACGCGGTGACCACCTCACGGATCCCGGCGACGTCCAGCGCCTCGGGGGTGGCCATGTCGCCGAACGGGATCGCCGACGGCGCCACGGTGGGCCAGCCACCCTCGGACACAGGCATCGACCCGGAGGGTTGCCCGGGGAACGCCTTGTAGGTCGACGCCTTGCGCCCGGCGTGCGCCAGTTGGATTCCCATCGCCGCGCCCTGGGAGTGGACGAACTCCACGCTGGGCGCCCACGCGTCCCGCTGCCGGTCGTTCCACAGTCCGGCGTCCTCGCGGCTGATGCGCCCCTCCGGCACGACCGCCGAGGCCTCGGCGAGGATCAGCCCGAACCCGCCCTGCGCCCGCGCGCCGAGGTGGACCAGGTGCCACGGCGTCGGCACGCCGTCGCGGTCCTCGCACGAGTACTGGCACATCGGGGACAGCCACGCCCGGTTACGGATCTCGAGGTCGCGGATGCGGATCGGTTCGAAGAGCAACGCCATTCCCGCGATTAAACCCCCACCCGTACCGCCACGTCGCCGGGCCCCGGTCGGCGATGACCGGGCCGAGCACTCATCGCAGCGGGTCGAACGGCGTGAGCACCGGGTCGACCTGCCCGGTGACGATCTGCTTCGCGAGCAGTCTCCCGGTAGCGGGACCGAGCACGATCCCCCACATCCCGTGGCCGCCGGCGACGTACACCCCGCGTCCCGCGGTGGCGCCCACCAGCGGCAGTCCGTCAGGCGTCACGGGCCGGGAGCCGACCCACTCGTCCCGCCTGTCGTCGAGGTCCACGCCTCGGAACAGCCCGTCGACCTGAGTGAGCATCGCCCGGATCCGCCTGTCCCGGGGCGGCTCGTCGGGTCCGAGGAACTCCATCGTTCCGGCGATCCGGAGCCGCCCCTGATACGGGGTGCACGCGATGCGCTGCGCCGGCAGGTAGACGGGGTGCGGGATCGGCTCCTCGACGCCCACCGAGAACGAGTAACCCCGGCCCGCCTGGACTCGCGTCCTCACCCCGAGCGGGCGGGCGAGCTGTGGCATCCAGGCGCCGGTGGCGATGACGACCGAGTCAGCGCTGAGCTGCTCCCCCGTCGCGAGGACGACCCCGGGGGCGCGTCCGGGCCTCACCTCGGTGACGGCGTCCCCGGTGAGCAGCCGGGCGCCGCGCGCGCGGACCGCGTCGCCGAGCGCGTTCACGAAGGGTCCCGGTTCGATGAAGCGCTGGCCGTTCATCCGGTAGGCCGCCGTGACCTCCTCCGAGAGGATCGGCGCGAGCGCTCGGGCGGCGTCGAGCCGCTCCACCTCCACCTCCATCCCGTGGCCGCGAACCCACTCGAGTTCGTCGAGGAATGACGTGGCCGACGCGTGGTCGGTGAACCCGACCACGAAGGGGCCCTCTCGCGTCCGGGCCGCGACCCCACCGTCCGTCAGCTGGTCGAACGCCTCCAGAGCGAGGGCGTTGATCGGGGCCAGGCCGGCCATGGTCCGATGCCAGGCCCGCATCGTCCCGTGTGCGAGGAAACGCGCCAGGAACCCCCACAGTCCGGGGTCGACCCGGAGTGGCACGTGCAGCGCGGCATCCGGGTCGAGCAACGCCTTCAGCCCGTACGTCCACACACTCGGATCCGCCAGCGGCAGGGTCAGGGCCGGGGAGAGGTAGCCGGCGTTCCCCCACGAGGAACCCGCGGCCACCCCCTCTCGATCGACCACCGTGACCTCGACACCGTGTTCCTGCAGATGCCAGGCCGTCGACAGCCCCACCATCCCCGCTCCGATGACGATCGCCGTCTCCATCTCCCCGCCTCCTCCACCGGACACACTGCGATACCTCCAGCATGCCCGCCGGAGGTGCTCCCCCGATCCGATCGGCCGCACCCGGCGCCGCGGA
>NZ_BCSL01000009.1:0-100381 GCF_001570845.1 Dietzia papillomatosis NBRC 105045
CATCGGGGCCATGAGTGCACATGGAGCCGTGGCCACCGGAATCGCCACCCTGACGTCCGACCACACCGTCCTCGACGTGTGGTACCCCGAACCGGAGCTGGGCGCCGCCTCCTCGAGCGGTCACGCCGTCCTGTCCGGCGACGAGGTGCCCGCCGAGCTCGCGTCCCTGACCGGGCCGGACGAGGACCGCGGGGTCGAGCGGGTGGCCGTGCGGGTCGAGATCTCCGACCTCACCGAACCACCGGCAGACGCCTACGACGCCTACCTACGCCTCCACCTGATCAGCCATCGCCTCATCCGACCGCACTTCGCGAACATGGACGGCCTGTTCGGAAAGCTCACCAACGTCGTGTGGACGAACTTCGGCCCCTGCGCCGTCCCGGGCTTCGAGTCGGTCCGGGCCAGGCTCCGCGCCCGCGGCCCGGTGACCGTGTACGGAGTGGACAAGTTCCCGCGCATGGTGGACTACGTGGTCCCGTCGGGCGTTCGGATCGCCGACGCCGATCGCGTCCGCCTCGGCGCGCACCTGGCCGAGGGCACCACCGTCATGCACGAGGGCTTCGTCAACTTCAACGCCGGGACGTTGGGCGCGTCGATGGTCGAGGGCCGCATCTCCGCGGGCGTCGTCGTCGGAGCGGACTCCGACGTGGGCGGCGGGGCCTCCATCATGGGCACCCTTTCCGGGGGCGGCAAGGAGACCATCTCGATCGGCGAGCGCTGCCTCCTCGGCGCCAACTCGGGCGTCGGCATCTCGCTCGGTGACGACTGCGTGGTCGAGGCCGGTCTCTACGTCACCGCCGGCACCAAGGTAGACGTCCGCGCCGGGGCCTGGGCGGAGCGCGAGCCGGTCAAGGCCGGTCAGCTGTCCGGGATGGACAACCTGCTGTTCCGCCGCAACTCCGTCTCCGGTGCGGTCGAGGCCGTTCCGTGGAAGCGCGAGGGCGTCGAGCTCAACGCGGATCTGCACGCCAACGACTAGAGACGCGTCCCGCAACGACAGGACGGCTCCGCACACCCCACTCGGGCGATGTGTGCGGAGCCGTCTTCTCGATGTGCTGTGCAGGACGCGGGGGCCCGGGCCGGGCGGTCAGGCCAGCCGGCGCACGGCCTCGTCGACAGTCGCGTCTGTGGCGGTGAGTGCGATGCGCACGTGCCGCGCACCGGCGGGGCCGTAGAATTCGCCCGGCGCCACGAGCACGCCGCGCTCAGCGAACCAGTCCACCGTGTCCCGGCAGCGCTCGTCGCGGGTCGCCCACAGGTAGAGCCCGGCCTCGGAGTGGTCGATCCGGAAGCCCGCGGCCTCCACCGCCGGCCGCAGACGCGCCCGGCGGGCCCGGTACCGCTCGCGCTGTTCGTCCTCGTGGGTGTCGTCTGTCAGGGCGACCGCCATCGCGGACTGCACCGGCAGCGGCATCATCAGCCCGGAGTGCTTGCGCACCGCGAGCAGCTCCGCCACCAGGGCGGGGTCGCCGGCGACGAACCCGGCCCGGTAGGACGCCAGGTTGGAGGTCTTGGACAGCGAGTGCAGCGCCAGCAGCCCGGTGTGGTCGCCGTCGCACACGCGCGGGTCGAGGATCGAGGGGGCCTCCCCCTCCCACACCAGGCCGAGGTAGCACTCGTCGGAGGCGACGATCACACCGCGGTCGCGTGCCCAGCCCACGACCTTGCGCAGATGGTCCACGCCGAGGACCTTGCCGCTCGGGTTGGACGGCGAGTTGAGGTACAGGAGCGTCGGCGACGACGGTCCGAGTTGCGTGAGCGAGTCCGCGCGCACGACCGTGGCCCCGGTGAGCAGGGCCCCCACCTCGTAGGTCGGGTAGGCGACCTCCGGCACGACGACCGTGTGGCCCGGGCCCAGGCCGAGTTGTGAGGGAAGCCCGGCGATGAGCTCCTTGGTGCCGATCGCGGGCAGGACGGCGTCGGTCGTCAGGCCGGTGACGCCGTAGCGCCGTGCGAGGGCGCCCACGGCGGCCTGCCGCAGTGCGGGTGTGCCGACGGTCGTGGGATAACCGGGTTCGGCCGCGTCGACGGCGAGCGCCTCGCGGATGACCGGGGCGACCGGGTCGACGGGAGTGCCGACCGTGAGGTCGACGAGCCCGTCGGGGTGAGCCGCCGCGCGGGAGCGCGCCTCGGCGAGGGTGTCCCAGGGGAACACCGGGAGCGCACGCCCGGGCGGTCGACGCTCCGGGCGCGACACCACCGGGTTCACTCCTGGTTCATGGGCGGGAGTGCCTTGATGAACGGCACGTCGTAGTCGACCTTGCCGACCTTGGCCGCCCCGCCCGGCGAACCCAGCTCGACAAAGAAGTCGGCGTTCGCGGCGTTGTACTCGGTCCACTCGTCCGGGACGTCGTCCTCGTAGAAGATGGCCTCCACGGGACAGACCGGCTCACACGCGCCGCAGTCGACACACTCGTCGGGGTGGATGTACAGCATCCGTCCCCCCTCGTAGATGCAGTCGACCGGACACTCCTCGACGCAGGACTTGTCCATCACGTCGACGCACGGCTCTGCGATCGTGTAGGTCACGTCAGCCACCTTCCTCGTAGCGGTATGGCCAGCATCGTATGCCACGACACACTCCGATGCCGAAGCCGCCCCACGCGCGGTTCCGGCTATGTGACGACCGCCACGTGAACGGGGCGCGGCGCGGGCCCGTACAGGGTGTCACGCCGGCGGGCCGGGCGACCGATCCCGGTGGCGATCTCCTCGATCTCCGCCGGCGACTTGGCCGAGCCGTTCTCCGCCCCCGCCATCCGCGAGATGGTCTCCTCCATGAGGGTGCCGCCCAGGTCGTCGGCGCCCGACCGCAGCATCGTCCGCGTGCCCGCCACGCCGAGCTTGACCCAGCTGGTCTGCACGTGGTCGATGGCCCCGTGCAGCATGATCCGCGCCAACGCGTGCACCGCCACGTTCTCCTCGCGCGTCGGCCCGGGACGGGCGGCCCCGGCGAGGTACAACGGGGCGCTGCGGTGCACGAAGGGCAGCGGCACGAACTCCGTGAACCCGCCGGTGCGTTCCTGGATCCCACGCAGGGTCCGCAGGTGCGCCACCCAGTGGCGGGGCGTGTCGACGTGGCCGTACATCATGGTCGAGCTCGAGCGCAGGCCCACCTCGTGAGCGGTGGTGACGATGTCGATCCACTCGGCGGCGGGCAGCTTGCCCTTGGTGAGGACCCAGCGGACCTCGTCGTCGAGGATCTCCGCGGCGGTGCCCGGGATGGTGTCGAGACCGGCGGCCCGCAGCTCGGTGAGCCATTCGCGTACGCCGACCCCGGAGCGCGACGCGCCGTTGGAGATCTCCATGGGGCTGAAGGCGTGGACGTGCATCGACGGCACCCGCTCCTTGACCGCGCGCACGAGGTCGGCGTAGCCGGACACGGGCAGGTCCGGGTCGATCCCACCCTGCATGCACACCTCGGACGCCCCGGTGACGTACGCCTCGTACGCCCGGTCGGCGACCTCGGCGGCGGACAACGAGAACGCGTCGGCATCACCCTTGCGCTGGGCGAACGCGCAGAACCGGCAGCCGGTGTAGCAGATATTGGAGAAGTTGATGTTCCGGTTGACCACGTAGGTGACGGTGTCCCCCACCACGTCGGCGCGGATCCGGTCGGCGAGCCCCGCGACGGCCGCCAGGCCGTCCCCGGTGGCGGTGGCCAGCGCGAGGTACTGCTCATCGGTGAGGCCGGCGGGGTCCGCCTCGGCGGCGCGCAGCGCGGCCACGACCTCGGCGTCGGCCCGCTCGGGGACCAGCGCCGCGGCCCCGAGCTCCGCCGCGCGGGCCCGGATGACGTCCCAGTTGCCGAAGGCCTCGCCGATGTCCGACCGGGTGTCCGTATTGCGGCCCTCGGAGTCGATCGCCGTGTGCAGATCGGTCCGTCCGCTCGAGTCCCAGTCGTCGTCGGGCTCCTGCCAGGGCCGTCCCTGCGGCTGCACCACCTCGTCGTCGTCGCCCGACACGGCCAACCCGCTGGCCGGGTCGGCCAGGGCGCGGACGTGGCCCGCCACCCGCGGGTCGATCCAGGCGTCTCCCCCGCCCACGTAGCGCGGATGGGCGGTGAGGCGCTCGGTGAGCGTCCACCCGCGCGCGGCGAGGTCCGCGGTGAGCTCGTCCAGGTGCGGCCACGGCCGCTCGGGGTTGACGTGGTCAGGGGTCAGGGGCGAAATGCCCCCCAGGTCGTCCACCCCGGCGTCCACCAGCGCCAGCACGTCACCCCGGTCGACGAGGTTGGGCGGTGCCTGCACGGCCACGCGCGGCCCCAGCACGAGTCGCGCCACGGCGATCGCGGCGAGGAACTCGTCCCGGTCGGCGTCGTCGGCCGAGCGCATCGCGGTGTCGGGCTTGGCGCGGAAGTTCTGGACGATCACCTCCTGCAGGTGGCCGAACTCGCGCGCGAGCCCGGCCAGCGTCAGCAGGCTCTCGGCGCGCTCGGTGCGGTTCTCCCCGATCCCCACGAGGATCCCCGTGGTGAACGGCACCGCGAGGCGGCCGGCATCGGTGAGGGTCCGCAGCCGCACGGCCGGGTCCTTGTCGGGGCTGCCGTGGTGGGCGGCGCCCGGGGTGGTGAACAGGCGGGTCGCCGTGGTCTCGAGCATCATGCCCATCGACGGCGCGACGGGCTTGAGCCGCGACAGCTCCGCCCAGCTCATGACGCCGGGGTTGAGGTGCGGCAGCAGGCCGGTCTCCTCGAGCACGCGGATCGCCATGGCGCGCACGTAGTCCAGCGTGGAGGAGAAGCCGCGCGATTCGAGCCACTCGCGCGCCTCGGGCCACCGCTCCTCGGGCCGGTCCCCCAGGGTGAACAGCGCCTCCTTGCAACCGGCCTCCGCGCCGCGGCGGCACAGCTCCACGACCTCATCGGGGTCGAGGAACATGCCCTGTCCGGCCGCGCGGAGCTTGCCCGGCACGGTGACGAACGTGCAGTAGTGACACCGGTCCCGGCACAGGCGGGTGAGCGGGACGAAGACCTTGCGCGAGTAGGTCACCACGCCGGGGCGTCCCTCGTCGACCAGACGCGCGTCCCGACGCGCGGCGGCCAGGGCCATCAGGCGGTCCAGGTCCCCGCCCCGCGCGGCCAGCAGCACCGCGGCCTCGGTCACGTCGAGCGTGAGGCCGTCGGCGGCGCGGCGCAGGGCGCGGCGCATGGCCGACGGCGTGGGCTGGGGATCGGCGGGCGGCACGGCGGGATCCATACCCGCGATGATGCCCCACCGCGGCGGCGGCGAGAGCGGAGCGGTGCTCCAACGGTGGTCACGGGCTTACCGGCGCCAGGCTGGCGTTACTGTTGTCGCCATGCCCGATCACGCAGTGCCCCTCCGCACGAACGGGGACCCCCTGGTCTCCTCCGCGGCGCCCGGCCAGGGGGGCGCCCACGCTCTCCGCGAGCCCCGTCCGGCCGACGACGGCGGCTCCCCCGACGTCGTTCCGGACGCCGGTGACGCCCTGCTCACCTCCAACCGGGTGCTGGTGACCGCGCCGCGGCACCGTATCGAGAAGCGGACCGCGTTGCTGTTCGTGATCGAGGGGATCTGGTCGTGGGCCGTCCTCGCGGGCCTGCAGGTCGCCTGGTTCTACTGGGGTGACAACGTCATGGGCTTCTGGAACTGGGTCGCCCTGGGCGTGACGGTGCCGTTGGCGTTCATGGGCATCGTCGTGGCGCCGTGGTGGCGCTACCTGGTCGCCCGGTGGGACGTGTCGGACACGGCGGTGTGCTCGCGCCAGGGGTGGTGGACCACCCAGTTCCGCATCGCCCCGTTGGCGCGACTGCAGAGCGTGTACACCACGCGGACGCTGTTCGAGCGCTGGTTCGGCCTCGCGACGGTCAACGCTACCACCGCCTCCGCGCAGGGGACGGTGCAGATCCGCGGCCTGAACCTCGCGGACGCCGAGGCGTTGGCGCAGCACCTCATCGCGATCGCCAACCTGGACGCGGGGGACGGGACGTGACCGCGCCCGGCGCGGGGGGACGACCTGACGGCGACGACGACGAGGGCCGCTCCCCCGTCGACACCGCCACCGCCCCGGAGGCGGGACCGGCGGAGGAGGTCCTGGCGGCCGACGAACCCGCGGCGGCGGAGAAGGTCGACCCGGAGGCGCCGTGGGAGCGCCTGTCGTGGCGGATGCTGCTCGTCTATCCGCTCGGGATGCTCACCCGCCTCCTGCCGCTGTTCCTCGTCTCCCTCTGGCTGGGTTCCAACCGGAGCAACTACTGGTTCGAGATCGTCATCGTCTCGATGGTGATCCTCGGTGGCGTGCTGCGGTGGCTCTCGACCAGCTACCAGGTCGGCCGCACGCACATCATCCTGCGCAAGGGCTTCTTCAGCCGCCAGGTCGTCACGGTGGCCCGGCAGCGGATCCGCAGCGTGGACACCGAGTCCGACCTGTTCCACCGGGTCCTGAGGGTCTCGATCGTGGAGGTGGGCACGGGCCGCGCGGACTCGGGTAAGTCGGACGCCGAGCGGTTCCGCCTCGACGCGATCGACACGGCGCTCGTGGAGCCGCTGCGCGACGAGCTGCTCAAGCACCGGCGGGCGCTGGATCCCTCCCTCTCCGAGGAGGACGAGGTCCAGTGGGGGTCGAAGTACGGCGAGGACATCGCGCAGTGGAAGGTCACGTGGGCCCGGTTCGCCCCGTTCTCCTTCATCGGGTTCGGCGTCCTGTTCTCCCTGTGGCTCATCACGTGGCAGATGGGCGACATGCACGACCGGATCATGGACCTCGCGGTGGTCGAGGGCACCATCGCCTGGCTGGACTCGCTGGGGCAGCCGTGGGCGTTCGTGGGCAAGGGCGTCGCCATCTGGGCGGTCGCCGGGGTGCTGGCGGTCATCACCTACGCGATCCGCTACGGCAAGTACGCGCTCACCGACCACGGCCAGCTGCTCTACGTGCAGAACGGTGTCCTGCGCCGTAAGCACCAGGCGCTGGACAAGGCCCGCCTGCGCGGCGTGGAGATGCGCCTGCCGGTGTACCTGCGGATGCTCGGGGGCGGCCGCCTCGAGCCGATCATGACGGGCACCAAGAAGGGTGCCACGGCGTCCACGCTGCTGCCGCAGGCACCGATCAAGGACGTGCGCCGCGTGGCGATCCGCATCCTCGGGGACCCGACGCCGGTGACCGTCCCGCTGCGTCGTCACCCGTGGAAGGCGGCGCGGCGTCGCATCACGCGCGGCCTGCTGCCCTTCTGGATCGTCGCGGGATTGATCGTGCTCGTGCGGATCGACTCCGGCCCGTCCGCCGACATCTGGGTGGAGTGGGGAATCCCGGCCGCGCTCGTGCTCTTCCTGCTGCTCGCGGCGGACCGCATCCGCATGCTCGGGCACGCACTCCTGCCGGGGATGCTCGTCACCTCGCACGGGTCGTGGACCGCCAAGCGGACAATCCTCGAGGCCGACGGGATCATCGGATGGACCGTCACCCAGTCGGTCTTCCAGCGTTCGGCGGGCGTGGCGACGGTGGCGGCGGCGACCCCGGCCGGCAACGGCGTCTACTCCGTGATGGACATCGATGCCGACGAGGCGTGGGCGCTGGCCGAGGCGCTGACGCCGGGCATCACCGACGTCTGGCACCACGACGCCGACCCGGGCGGCCGCGTGTCACCGTCGTTGGGGGTCCGGCGCGGGTGAGACCCGCAGGGTGGCCACCCACAGCGGGATGAGGCCGCCGAAGACCAGCAGCGCCAGACCGCGCAGGCCGACGGGCACCGGCATGTCGCCGCCCGGGCCCAGTTCGAGTGCGACGAGCGTGAGGATCCACACCAGGGCGGGGAACGCCGCGACGATCCTCCGGTCCGACCACGTCGAGGCGACGCGCACCAGGAACAGCGACCAGGCGCCCGCCGCCAGCACGCTGACGGGCATCGGCACGGGGCCCAGGTACATCGTCAGCCATGCCGAGGCCAGCACGCAGCTGGCCGCCGCGCCGATCGCCAGCAGCACCAGGGCGACCCCGAACTCGACCGCCGAGGCGGGCCGGGCCGGGCGGACCGGGTCGGTAACCGTGGGCACGGCGGCCGCACCGGCCGCACCGGCCGCGGCGGTCACGACGCGTCCCCGCGGAGGCCGTCGAACAGACGGGCCGAGCCGGGCTGGCATGTGACGTAGGGCCCGTCGTCGCCGGACCGGTCGTGGGCGATGTACCACTCCACCTGCGGGACGGGCTGCAGGACGCCGTTGGTCAGGGCGAGGAACCACGGCTCCCCCTCGGGCCCGGGCACGAGCTCGAGCTGGGTGGCGTGCCCGGTGAGGGCCTCCAGCTTGGCGGCGTAGTCCGCGTCGTCCAGCGGGACGCGGTGGGTGAGGCGCGAGTCCGGCACGGAGGGCAGTTCCTCCGGTTCGGCGTGACGGAGGTGGGCGGGCGGCTCGGGGTGCGTGCGGTCGAGCTCGGAGCGCGCGGTGACGGTCCACGCCACCCGGTCGGGCCGGTGGGCGGACTCCTCGATCGCGGCGTGCACCACCTCGTGGGCGCGGATGTGGTCCGGGTGTCCGTACCCGCCACGGGGGTCGTAGGTCACGACGAGGTGGGGCCGGACGTCGTCGAGGACCGCCACCATCTCGGCGACGGCCTCGTCACCGGACCGGACGAACGCGCGCGGATGGTGGGCCGACGGCGTGCCGGACATCCCCGAGTCCCGCCAACGGCCGGCCCCGCCGAGGAATCGGGTCCGGTCCACGCCGAGGGCGCGCAGCGCGATCCCGAGTTCTCCGATCCGGTACCCGCCCAGCTGGTCGGCGCGGTCGGCGACGAGCCCGGACAACGCATCTCCGAGGACCTCCCCCTCCTCGCCGAGGGTGCAGGTGATCACGCGGACCTCGGCGCCGGCCGCGACCAGCGCGGCGATCGTGCCACCGGTGGTGATCGCCTCGTCGTCGGGATGAGCGTGCACGAACAGGGCGCGCAGCCCGTCCGCGGCCGGGGTCGCGGGCGTCGGGGTCATCCGGTCCTCCTCCAGGTGCGTGCGGTGTCGAAGACGTCGGTGACCGGACGCGTGGCCTGTGCCCCGCCGTCGGGATCGGTGCCTGACCCGCTCACGTCGACCCCGTCGGTGGCCAGCAGCAGGGTGGGGCGCACGAGCGGCACACGCAGCGCCAGGTCGGCGACGCGTTCTCCCGCGGCGACCAGATCGGGTGTGGCCGTCGGTGCCGATGCGTCCCCGCCGGACACGCCCAACGCGCGGTCGAGCACGGGATCGCAGATCCCGGAGACGTCGGAGGCGCGGGCGGTGGCGTCCCGGCCGATCGTCCGGGGCGGGGAGGTCGGGGCGGTACTGGTCGCGCCGGCGCTCACGGTCGTGTCGGTGGTGCGGCGCTGGCGGCTCCGGCCGGTGTCCGGCTCGGGCGGGGACAGGCTCGGCACGGTCGTGCGGGGCCGGGCCGGTGTCGTGGTCGCCTCCTCCGACGTGGCCGAGCCGGACGTGGACGCGGACGCGGACGCCCCCGATCCCGGTCGGGGAGCGGCCGGGGCGCAGGCGAAGCGGGAGACGGCGGCGAGCTCCGGCTGCCCGTCGGTGCTCTGCCAGCCGACGACGGCGTCGACCAGACCGTGCGGCAACGCGTCGGCGTACAGAGCCGTCGACCCGAGTTCCCACACCCGGGCGCCGATCCCGGCGCCGCGCAGCTGGTCGGCGACGGAGTACGCGGCGGTCACGGCGCGGTCGTCGGTGGCCTCGACGCCGAGCGTGAGGGAGAGCGGGACCTCGTCGCGCTGCCAGCGCGGACCGGTCAGGGCGAAACCGGCTCCCGTCAGCGCGCGTTCGGTCAGCGCGGGATCGGCGGTCGTGGTCACGGCGGACCCGGCCGGGAAAGGATGGGATGTCACCTCGGGCCGCGCCTCCCCCGTGACGACCCGCCCGATCACCTGCGGGTCGAGAGCGGCGGCGACGGCGCGACGGACCGCGGGCTCGGACACGGTCGGGGCGACGGTGTTGAACGCCAGCTCCAGCTGGGCGGTGCCGGCCAACGGCGTGCCCGTCACCCCGGGGACGGTCTCGGAGACGTCCCTGGCCACCGGCGTCGCGGAGACCAGGGCCATCGACCCCGGACCGTCACGCAGGGCCGCCCCGAGCTGGCCGGGGCCGGTGGCGCGGCGGACGACGATCTGCTCGATCTCCGGGGCCCCGGCCCAGTAGCGGTCGTTGCGGACGAACTCGATCTCGCCACGGCCGATGTCGGCCGCACGGATCATGAACGGCCCCGCGCTCATCACCGGCAGCGCCTCCATCGAGCCCTGGAAACCGTCGGGGGCACCCTTGAGGATGTGCGCGGGCAGCATGTGCTGGAAGAGTGACCGCCAGTGCGCGGGTACGGACTCGAAGACGACGTCGACGACCTTGCCGCCGGCGCCGGAGCGCACGTCGACGATCTGCTCGTAACCGGCGGGGTCGACTACGCCGGGCTGACCGGTCATCTGCCGCCACAGGTACTCGAAGTCCTCGGCCGCCACCGGGACGCCGTCGGACCACTGGGCCTGCTGATCGATGGTGTAGCGGATGGTCTCTGGGGCGTCCGGCAGCGGTGCCGCGGACAGCAGCAGGTCGCGGTTGAGGACGGGCTCGCCGTCGACGCCGGGGACGAACGCGCTGGGGAGCAGCAGCGAGGCGACGAGGTCGGTGTCCGCACCCTGGTCGGCGAGGAGGTGTGGGTTGAACCCCGCCTCGACACGGTCGAGCGCGAGGAGGATGCCGCCGTCCGTGAGACTGACGGCCGTGCCGTCGGTGCGGTCGTCGCCCACGACCGTTGGGGGTGGGGGGTCGGCGACGCAGCCGGAGGCGACGACGAGGGCGAGCGCGGCGCCCAGTACGGCGGATGCCCGCCGGCGCGCGTACACCCCCGTCGTCCTCACGGCCTCACCTGCGTCAGCTGACGGACTGCTGCTCGCGGGACTTGGCCTTGCTGCGGGCCTTGGCGCGCTCGGTCGCGGTGAGCGCGACCTTGCGCACGCGGATCGCGTCGGGGCCGACCTCGACGCACTCGTCGCCGGCGCAGAACTCCATGGCCTCCTCGAGCGAGAGGTTGCGGTGCTTCTGCAGCGTCTCGGTGGCGTCGGAGGTGGCCGAGCGCATGTTGGTGAGCTTCTTCTCCTTGGTGATGTTGACGTCCATGTCCTCGGAGCGCGGGTTCTCCCCCACGACGACGCCCTCGTACACCTCGGAGCCGGGCTCGATGAAGAAGTCGCCGCGATCGGCCAGGCCGAGCAGCGCGAACGCGGTGGCCTTGCCCGCGCGGTCGGCCACGAGGGAGCCGGTGTGCCGCGAACGGATCTCCCCGACCCACGGCTCGTAGCCGGCGGACACGGAGTTGGCGATGCCGGAGCCGCGCGTCTCGGTCATGAAGGTCGTGCGGAAGCCGATCAGGCCGCGGGCCGGGACGAGGAACTCCATCCGGACCCACCCGGTGCCGTGGTTGCTCATCTGCTCCATGCGACCCTTGCGTGCGGCCATGAGCTGGGTGACCGCGCCGAGGTACTCCTCGGGCACGTCGATGGTCATGTGCTCCATCGGCTCGTGGACCTTGCCGTCGATGCGCTTGGTGACCACCTGGGGCTTACCCACGGTGAGCTCGAAGCCCTCCCGGCGCATCGTCTCGACCAGGATGGACAGCGCCATCTCACCGCGGCCCTGCACCTCCCAGTCGTCGGGACGCTCGGTGTCGAGCACCTTGAGGGAGACGTTGCCCACGAGCTCCTGGTCGAGGCGCGCCTTGACCATCCGTGCGGTGAGCTTGGTGCCGCCGTTGCGTCCGGCGAGCGGGGACGTGTTGACGCCGATGGTCATGGAGATCGCGGGCTCGTCCACGGTGATGGCGGGCAGCGCGACCGGGTTCTCCGGGTCCGCGAGGGTGTCGCCGATCATGATGTCGCTGATACCGGCCACCGCGACGATGTCGCCGGCCACGGCTTCCTCGGTGGGGACGCGCTCGACGCCCTCGGTCGCGAGGAGCTCGGAGATCCGGACCGACTTGGTCTCCGTCTCGTCGTTCGGCAGATGGTGGATCCACGCGACCTGCTGCCCTTTGCGGAGGCGGCCGTTGTGGATGCGGACCAGGCCGATGCGGCCGAGGAAGTTGGACGCGTCGAGGTTCGTCACGTGCGCCTGCAGCGGGGCGTCGGCGTCGCCACGGGGGGCGGGGATGACGTCGTAGAGGAGCGAGAAGAAATCGTCGAGGTTCTCGGCGTCCGGCTCCTGGCCGTTGGCCGGCTGGGTCGTGGAGGCCTTGCCGGCGCGACCGGAGGCGAACACGACGGGGAGTTCGAGGGCGCGCTCGGCGGCGGCCTGGGCATCGGGGTCCTCGAGGTCCGAGGCGAGGTCCAGCAGGAGGTCCTGGGCCTCCTCCACCACCTCGTCGATGCGGGCGTCCGGGCGGTCGGTCTTGTTGACCACGATGATCACCGGCAGCGACGCGGCGAGCGCCTTACGCAGGACGAAACGGGTCTGGGGCAGCGGACCCTCGGACGAGTCGATGAGCAGCACGACGCCGTCGACCATCGACAGGCCGCGCTCGACCTCACCGCCGAAGTCGGCGTGGCCGGGGGTGTCGATGATGTTGAGGACGAGATCGGCACCGCCGGAACCCGCGCCCGGGCGGCGGACTGCGGTGTTCTTCGCGAGGATCGTGATGCCCTTCTCGCGCTCCAGGTCCCCCGAGTCCATCACGCGGTCCACGAGCTCGGCGCGTTCGTCGAATGCGCCCGACTGGCGCAGCATCGCGTCGACGAGGGTCGTCTTGCCGTGGTCGACGTGCGCGACGATCGCGACGTTACGGAACTCGGTCTGGGCCATACGCTGGGTTCTCCCTCGGAGGCTTTCGGCGCCGAGGCGGCTGGGGTCGCCGCCGGGGCGCGTGGCGCGGGAATCGGCGGGGTCTCCCGCGTGATCCACAAGCGCGTCCGGTCGAGCGCGCGTTGCGTGACCACTTTACCCGTTGATCGGCGCGGCGCCGCTATCCCGACCTCCGCCGGTGCCGTCCGTGCGCGCGCGATGTTATTTACATCACGCACAACATCTGTAACATCAGACCCAGCAAGCTCGCCAATCCGGCTCCGCGTGTCCCCGATACGGGGGCACTGTGAGAACATCGAGCGGTCGCCCGGTCGGCCGCCGACCGGTCCGCCCGCCCCTGCCGAAGAATGGACTCGCCAGTGACCCGCCACTCGCTCAGGACCTCGCTTCAGACCCTCGGCCTCGGAGCCGCCGCCGCCGTCGTGCTGGGGCTAGCCGCCCCCGCCACCGCCGGCGCCCAGTCGCTCGACGAGCTCGGGCGCCCGACCGAGCCCGTCCTCCAGGCGATCGAGGACCTCGCCGCGCAGCAGTGGATCCCCGAGGAGACCCGCGGCACCATCGCCCGTCTCGTCGGTTTCTTCCGCGGCACCGGCGAACCCGGCACGCCGCTGCCGGAAAACGGGCCGGTCCTCGCGCAGTTCGCCTACCCGACCATCATGCAGCATTGCATCGGCGGGGAGCAGACCGCCGTGGGCGCCGCGACCGCGGTGCCCGGCCCCGCCGACCTCCCGCTGCCCGGCATAGCGCCCGGTCATCTCGGTTTCATCTTCACCGCGCTGGGCACCGAAGGGGTCGCCGCCCAGCAGGCCCAGCCCATGACCGTCGACTGGTTCAACATCAACAACGGCCGTCGCGGCACGACCGTCCTGGGATACAACGGCCTCAACGAGGGCGGCCCGGCCACCATCAACGGGGTCGCAGACACCGGCCCCGGGCAGGTGCTCATGCTCCTGCAGGGCGGGGTCACCACAAACCTCGAGAACGGCGGGACCTCCAACTGCGTCGCCTTCCCCACTGTGGGGACCGCGCACGTCAGGTGATCACTGCGCACGACCTCAGGGAGGCCCGATTCGCCCTCGCCGGTGACGGGTCTCTCGTCGTCCTCTCCGGCGCCGGGATGAGCGCCGAGAGCGATGTGCCCACGTTCCGTGACGCGCAGACCGGACTGTGGGAACGCTACGACCCCGCCGCGCTGGCCACCTCGGAGGCGTGGGCGCGCGACCGCGACACGGTGTGGGCCTGGTACCGCTGGCGGGAGAACCTGATCTCCCACGCCCAGCCGAACGCCGGCCATCTCGCGGTGGCCCGCGCCGCGGAGCGCCGCGACGTCATCGTCGTCACTCAGAACGTCGACGACCTGCACGAACGCGCAGGCTCCCCGGTCGTGCACCACGTGCACGGCAGCCTCTTCTCGCACCGGTGCGACACCTGCGGAACGCCGATGGACGTGGGCCCGCCACCCGTGGCGGCCGTCGGCCGTCTCGCACCCCCGCACTGCATCGCCTGCGGCGGCCGGGCCAGACCTGGGATCGTGTGGTTCGGGGAGATGCTCCCCCCGGGCCCCTGGGAGGAGTCGGTAGCCGCGATCGACAGGGCTGCCGCGGTCCTCGTCGTCGGCACCTCCGGGCTGGTCCACCCTGCGGCCTCGCTCCCCGACCTCGCCGCCGAGGCCGGCATACCCGTCGTGGAGGTCAATCCCGGCCCCTCAGGCCTGGCGCCCGCGGTGACCGTCCACGTCCGGGCCACCGCCGGCGAAGCCGTGCCCGAGATCCTCTCCTGACCCGCTGGAGATGGCGTGGACAGGCCCCGTCGGCCGGACTAGCATTCCCGGACGCGGGGTCGTGTTCCCGTGCCGTCGCTCTTCCGACCCGGGAGTGCTCTGATCGGAGGTCACCTGAAGTGTCCGACTCATCCACGAGAACGCCGTCCACGACGTCCGTCGTCGCCGCCGAGGTCCTCGGCACCTTCTGGCTCGTCCTGGGAGGCTGCGGCAGCGCGGTGTTCGCCGCCAAGCAGATCGCCTCGGTCGATGACACCAGCTTCCAGGTGGGCATCGGCTACCTCGGCGTCTCCCTGGCCTTCGGCCTCACCGTCCTCACCGGCGCCTACGCACTCGGCCATATCTCCGGCGGGCACTTCAACCCGGCCGTCACGGTCGGTGCCTGCACGGCTGGACGCCTGCCGTGGGCCAAGGCGCCGCTGTACATCGTGAGCCAGGTCGTGGGCGGCCTCGTCGCCGGCGCCGTGATCTTCCTCGTCGCCAGCGGGAAGGACGGCTGGTCCGCGGCCGGCAACATGGCGGCGAACGGCTACGGGGCGAACTCCCCCGACGGCTACGGCCTCCTCTCGGCACTTGTCATCGAGATCGTGCTCACCGCGGTGTTCGTGTGGGTGATCCTCGGCGCCACCGACCACCGCGCCCCCGCCGGGTTCGCCCCCGCCGCGATCGGCCTCACGCTGACGCTGATCCACCTCATCTCGATCCCCGTCACCAACACCTCGGTGAACCCGGCCCGCTCCACCGCCGTCGCGTTCTTCCACGGTGACGGAGCGCCCGGCCAGCTCTGGCTGTTCTGGGTGGCGCCGATCATCGGCGCCCTGATCGCCGGCGCGCTCTACGGCCCGCTCTTCGGCGAGAAGGTCGGGGCCGCGGTCACCGCGCGAAGCAACGCCTGACCCCCACACACACAAGCGTCGGCCCCGTGGGATCGAATCCCACGGGGCCTTTTCGCTTATCGGTCGCCTGCGCCTAGCGACGCGGGTCGTCGCGGTCGCTCCGGCCGAGGAGCTTGTCCACGATGCCGGGTTTCTCGTCCGGATGGCCCGTGCGGTCGGGGTGGGCCGCCCGGTCGGCGCCACGGCCGTCGTGGCCCGGGCCTTCACGATCGTCGGCCATCGCGTGTCGTCCACCGCCGGTCGCCCCGGCGTCCCGACGCACACCGCCGCCCGCCGTCGCGTCGTGGCCGGCGAGATCGGTGCGGTCGTGGTCCAGACCACCGCGGGCCTGGGTGTCACGGTCCATGCCCTGCCGGGCATAGTCCTGCTGTGTGCTTCCCGATTTCTCGGGGCCGTGCTGGGCCCGGCCCTGCTGTGCGTAGTCCTGACGTGTATCACCGTGGCGGAGATCGTCACCGCCGACCTGGCGGTCCGTCCACCCGGCGTCCTGGTGGCGATCATCGGCACGGTTGGACGCGACCCCGGCGGCGCCCGGACTGACTACTGCGCCACCGGCGCCACCGCCGCGACCGCGGTCGTCGACGCCACGATCATCCAGGGCCCGGTCGTCGCGGCCACGGTCGCCGAGGCCCCGTCCGTCATCGCGGTGGCGGTCGTCGTGGCGGCTACCACCGACCACGTCGTCAGCTCGGTTCTTGGGGTCCAGCTGGTCGGCCCGGTTCTCCATCGAACGAACATCGCGTCGCTGATCGTCGAGGGTGGACCGGTGGTCGTTCGCTTCGGCACGCAGACGATCGGCCTCGGCGGCCTTCGCCTTGGCCTCTTGCTCGGCCGCGCCCGCGCGATGCTCGTGCTCCTCGACGACCGAGCGCTTCTGCTCCAGCTGCGCCTCCCGCTCGCGTGCGTCCCGCCGGAGCTCGGCCGCCTCGGCGAGCTTCTTTTTGTTCCTGCTCTTGACTGCTACCGCGACGAGCACGACGATCAGGATCACCGCGATGACCGCGATGATGATCCAGATGACGGGATCCATGGGTGCCTCCGTAGTTGGGGTCACTGACGTCCGGACCGTAACTCCGGTCACAACGCGGCGCCACCGGATCACTCACGTGCCGCCGCCCCGGCTCCGGCGCCGGAGCCGGGCCAACGCCCACCATGCGTACCCGATGGCGGAGAAGATCACGAGCAGTGCCACCAGGACCATGATCGGCGCGGAGATCGCCACCAGACTCAGACCGAGCGCCGACACGTCCTCGACCGAGGACGGGACGGGCGCGGCGGCACCTGCGGGCCCCGTGTTGGCGACGGTGCGGGCGGCGGCGGACAGCCCCATCCCGGTCAGGATGACGTTCATCGGCTCATTGTTCCGCGCCGCGACTTCTCGGTGACTAATGCACGGTACGGGGCAGCAGGCCCGCCTCCCTGGCCTCGCGGCTCAACCGCTCGCGGTGGTCCGGGTGCGCGACGTCGATGAGCGCGGCGGCTCGCTGGGATACGGACTTGCCGCGCAGCGACGCGATCCCGTACTCGGTCACCACGTTCTCGATGATGTTCTTGTGGGTGGTGACCGGGCTGCCCGGCGTGAGGGAGAGGGTGATGCGGCTGATCCCCTTGGAGGTCTGGGAGGGGGTGACGATGAAGCCGTGCCCTCCCGGCGAGAAGGTGCAGCCCCGGGCGAAATCCGCCTGCCCGCCCGCGCCCGACCAGTACCGGCCGGCGATCGTCTCGGAGGCGGCCTGCCCGTAGAGATCGACTTCGCTCGTCGCGTTGACCGAGTAGAGGTTGTGCTCCTGCCCGATTACCCGCGGGTCGTTGACGATGTCCACCGGCAGCATCGCCACCGATGGGTTGTTGTGCAGCCAGTCCATCAGCTTCTGGGAGCCGACAGCGAAGGTCGTGACGTGCTTGTAGGGGCGGCCGGTCTTCCTGGAACCGTCGATCACGCCTGCGTTGACGAGGTCCATGACGCCATCGGAGAGCGCCTCGGTGTGGATGCCGAGGTTCTTGTGACCGGTCAGCCGTGAGAGGAACGCGTTGGGCAACTTCCCCACGCCGAGCTGCAGGCACGCGCCGTCGGGGACGCGCTCGGCGATCCGGTCGGCGATCGCGTTCTCGATCTCGCCGGGCACCGATGGCTCGGTGGTGATCAGCGGTACGTCATTGCGGGTCACCCCCACGACCTGCGAGATGTGGATGTGGTTGCGGCCGAAGGTCCGCGGCATGTTGGCGTTGACCTCGACGAAAAACGGCACCTGCCCGATGAACGAGGCCACGTAGTCGGCGTTGGTGCCCATCGAGAAGAAGCCGTGTTCGTCGATCTCCGACACGGTGGTGATCGCCAGACCGGGGGGACTGAACTCGCGCAGAGTGGCCGGGATCTTGGCGAAGTCCACAGGAATGAGGTCGCAGTGGCCCTCGTGGAAGTTCTTCCGCGAACCGGGCCCCAGGAAGTAGTCGACGTGGCGCAGCCGACCGGGATACGCCCCCTCCATGAAGGGCAGCGACTCCCACGGGTCCATGTGGTGCACCGTGACGTCCGTCAATCCGTCCGCCCCGGCGTCCAGGGCCCGCAGGAGCGCCGGGGGCGCGGCGTTCTGTATCGGCGAGATGACGTGCATCCCCGGCGTCACGTGGTCGAGGACCGCCTCCGCGGGCAGCTCCTCGTACTCGACCGTCCTCATCGCGGGCACCTGCTCTCGGTGGTCGGGGTCAGCGCGACGCCGGGGCCCCGGCACCACCGGGTCTCAGCTCAACGCCGGGACGACCTCTCGCTCGAACAGCTCGAGACCCGAGGTGTCTGTCGCGATCTCCGGGAAGTAGAAGATGCCGTAGTCCATACCCAGGTCCCGCAGCGCGGTGAGCTTGTCGACGATCTGCCCCGGCGTCCCGACGCCGGGCAGGCCCCGGTACGCCCCCAGCTGGCGATCCGCCTCGTCCGCGCCCACGTGACGAGCCATGCGGTCGCGGAGTGAGGCCAGCCGGTCGGCGACCTCCTTCTCCGTCTCGCCGATGGCCACGTTGTAGTTGGCCGTCATGGTGATCTCCGCCGGGTCGCGGCCCAGATCCGCGCAGTGGCCTCGCAGGACCTCCGCCTTGTGGGCGAAGCCGTCCGGGGTGCCGTCGAAGTTCGTGTAGTCGGCGTACCGGGCGGCGATCCGCAGGGTCTTGCGCTCTCCCCCGCCCGCGACCCAGACGGGGATGCCGCCCGGCTGCAGCGGCTGCGGCTGCACGATCGCCCCGTCCACCCGGTAGTGCTCGCCCTCCAGGGAGACGACGCCCTGCGCCCACGCCTCGCGCATGATGCGCACGCCCTCGTCGAGCATTCCCAGTCGTTCACCGGCGGACGGGAAGCCGTAGCCGTACGCGCGCCACTCGTGCTCGTACCACCCCGCGCCGATCCCCATCTCGACCCGGCCACCGGAGATGTGGTCGACCGTCGCGGCGATCTTCGCGAGCAGGGCCGGGTTGCGATACCCGAGACACGTGCACATCTGGCCGAGCCGCACCCGCGAGGTCACCGCACCGAGCGCCGACATCAGGCTCCACGCCTCATGGGTCGCCTCGGACGACGTCAGGGGCGAGGTGTGCATATGGTCGTAGACCCAGACCGACTCCCACGGGCCGGCGTCGGCTCGGGCGGCGAGATCGGAGATCACGGGCCAGTGGCGGTCGGCCGGCACGTCTACCAGATCGAGGCGCCAGCCCTGGGGCAGGAAGAGACCGAATCGCATGGCACGAGCGTAGCGTCGCACCGGCGGTTCCCGGCGGGATCGAACCGGCCGGGCCCGATCCCCCCGGCGCCCGGCCCATGTCAGACGCTGGAGTCCTCGTCGTCGTCGGGGGGATCCAGCCTCCCCGCCTCCAGGGTGAAGCCGGGCGGCCGCGCCCCGTCCCGCGCGGCGCCCAGCAGCGCCACCCGGACAGTGGACTCGTCGGCACCCGGCTGCGGCTCCCCGATGCGCGCATCGGCCGGCACCTCGACCCCGGCGTCGACGACGGCGGTCTCCACCCGCGCCCCGGAACGCACCACGGCGCCGGGCAGGATCACACTGTCGCGGACCCGGGCGCCCTCCTCGACGACGACTCCGGAACCGATGACCGAATGCTCCACGACGCCGCACACGACCGCGCCGTGACCCACCAGCGACGTCGTCAGCCGGGCGTCCGGGCCCGTCCTGGCCGGTCCGCTGAACGTCGAGGCGGTCCGCAACGTCCAGCCCGGGACGTCGAGCTCGTACGCGGGAGGCTCGCCGAGCAGATCCATGTGCCCCGCCCAGTACGACTCGACGGTGCCCACGTCGCGCCAGTACTCGTCGTGGCGCCACTCCCGGGCCCGCCCGGCCCCGACCATCGCCGGAAGGACGTTGTCGCCGATGTCGCCCATGTCGGCGCCGTCCCCGTCATCGCCGTCGGCGGCGGCGTCCGCGTGCGCCTTCTCGAGGTAGCGGATCAGGGCGGCGGTGTCGAAGGCGAAGATCTCCGCGCAGATGAGGTCGGTGGCCGGGTCGTCGGGCTTGTACGCGTAGTCGGTGATCGTGCCGTCGTCGGCCACGCGAACCACCCCGTAGCGCCCGGCGTCCCCGGGATCGACCCGGGTGGTGACCATGGTGACCTCCGCGGAGGACTCCAGGTGGTCGCGGACCAGACGGTCGTAGTCGAGGCGGTACACCGCGTCGGCGCTGACCACGACGGTCACCTCGGGAGCCGCTTCGCGCAGCGGTCCGACCTGCTTCCACAGAGCGTCGGCCGTCCCCGAGTGGAACCCGTCGCGGCCGGTGCCCTGCGACGGGTGCAGCACGAGCAGTCCCCCCTCCAGACGATCGAGATCCCACGGACGGCCGCTGCGCAGGTGAGAACCCAGTGACACCGGGTGGAACTGTTGGACCACCCAGACATCTCTCAGGCCCGAGTTGGCCGCGTTGCTCAACGGGAAGTCGATGAGCTGGTATCCGCCCCCGTAGGGCACGGCCGGCTTGGCCCTGTCCCGGGTGAGAGCGCGGAGGCGGGATCCCGCGCCACCAGCGAGGACGATCGTGACCACGGACAGCGGCGCCATGCGGGGACTCCTTTCCGGGCGGGGGCGGGATCCCCGCCACCTCTGAGAACGACACTGTAGCCGGGGCGGTCTGACGCACCTACTGGTCGCCGGGAGACCCGTGCCGGGCTCAGGCCGTCGACATCGCCACGCCGCGCGCGTCCGGGGCTTCTTCTCCGTCGAAGTACAGAGCCACATGACGTCCGGCGACCTCGGCGACCTGCATCTCCATGTCGTAGACCGCCTTGAGGACGTCTGTCCGCATGATCTCGGCCGGGGTACCGTGGGAGACGATCCGGCCGTCCTTCATGGCGATGATCCGGTCGGAGTACGCGGCGGCGATGTTGATGTCGTGGATGACGAGCACGATGGTCTTCGCCCGCTCCGCCGCGGTGCGACGCAGCAGTCGCATGATCGCGGTGGCGTGCCGGAGATCGAGGTTGTTGAGCGGCTCGTCCAGCAGGACGTAGTCCGTGTCCTGCGCCAGCACCATCGCGATGTGGGCGCGCTGACGCTGGCCGCCCGACAGTTCGTCGAGATACCTGTCGGCGAGGTCCTCGAGTTCCATCGCCCCCAGTGCGTAGTCGATGTGTTCGGCGTCGTCCGGACCGGGGCGGCCGCCGTTGTGGGGGAATCGTCCGAACCCCACGAGTTCACGCACCGTGAGCCGGATGGAGACGGCGTTCTCCTGACGGAGCACGGCGAGGCGGCGAGCCAACTCACGTCCCCCGTTGACAGACACGTCGACCCCGTCGACGAGCACTGTTCCGGAATCCGCTGGCTGGAGGCGGCTCATGACACCGAGAAGAGTCGACTTGCCCGCACCGTTGGGACCGATGAGCGACGTGACGCCGCCCTGCGCGAAACACGCCGTGACGTCGTGGAGAACCGGGGTGTCACCGTAGGAGGAGCACACCGACCGCGCCTCGATGCCGCACCCGGCCGCCCACCGGGCGTCACCGGATCGGTCGCCGCGGCGTCGGAACGGGAGAAGGGACATGTCGTGCCTCGCTTTCAGCGTGCGCGGTTGGTCAGGAGCAGGAACAGGAACAGGAGACCACCGGCGAACTCGATGACGATGCTCAGCGCGGACTCGACGCCGAGAGCGCCGAGGGCCATCTCGCCGCCCGCCAGGGCGATCACACCCAGCAGAGAGGCCACCGGCAGGGTGTACCGGTGCAGTGTGGTGCCGAGTAGCGCGTACGCCGCGTTGGCGACGATGAGCCCGAAGAACATCACGGGACCGATCAGGGCGGTGGACGCCGAGACGAGGAAGGAGACCACCACGAGGACCACGATCGTGACCCGTCGGTGGTTCACGCCGAGCGCGACGGCGGGGTCGCGCCCCAGAAGCATCACGTCGAGCCGGCGACCGAGGACCGCCACGACGATGACGCCCGCCACCACGATGGCCCCGCAGGCCGCGAGCACGTCGAGTTGAACCCCGCGGAAGCTCGCGAACATCGCGTCCTGGACCTGAAGGTAGGCCGCCGGGTCCAGCAGACGCTGGAAGAACGTGGACGCCGAGCGGAAGAAGACCCCGAACACCACGCCCACCAGAAGCAGGAGGTGGATGTCGGTCTTGCGGCCCCCGAGAAGCCACAGGTACAACGACGTCGACGCGACCACCATGATCGCGGTCTGGCCGAGGAACCCCGCCAGACCACCGCTCGTCAGTCCCCCGATCACCGCCGCGTCGCGCGGGATCATGAAGAACACGAGCATCGTCTGGATGAGCAGGTAGAGCGAGTCGAATCCCATCAGTGCCGGCGTGAGGATCCGGTTGCCGGTGACGGTCTGGAAGAGCACCGTCGAGACCCCGACCGCGACCGAGACCAGGACGATCGCCACGGCGTGACGCGATAGGCGGTCGAGAGAGTAGGTCCACGCCTTGGAGCCGACGGTGCCCGGTAGGCCGGAGAGCACGAGGGCCACGAGGGCCACGACGGCCAGTGCGGCGCACACGAGCGTCACGATCCACCGTCGCCGGTGGTCGGCCTCGGCCCGGGTCCGTCCCCGGGACAGACTGTTCGGCGGCGCGACGAGGATGGCGTTCTCAGGCATTGCGCACCCCCCGCAGCATCATGGCGAGGAACACGGCGCCGCCGAGGATCCCGACTATCGTGCCCACGGGTACCTCGCCGGCGCCGGGGGCACCACCGGCGAACAACCCGGGGAGCGACCTACCCACCATGTCGCAGACCAGGACCGTGACCGCACCGAGAAGCGCGACGAGCGGCAGGCCACGGCGGGCGTCGTCGCCCACCAGGCGGGAGACCACGTTGGGCACGACGAGCCCGAGCAGCGGAAGTGCGCCGACGGTGACCACCACGACCGCCGCGACCGCGGCCACGATGGCCATCCCGGCGCCGACCACGGTCTTGTGGTCGAGTCCGAGGCCGGTCGAAACGTCCTCGCCCAGACCCGCGACAGTGAATCGGTCCGCGGCGACGTAGGCGAGGACGCCGAGCACTCCCACCAGCCACAGCAATTCGTACCGCCCCGCCAGGACCGCGGAGAAGTCGGCGAGCATCCACGAGTTGAGCATCTGGAGCAGATCGCGGGACAGGGCCAGGAAAGCCGCGACGGCACCGATCACGGACCCGAGCATGATGCCGATGAGTGGGACAACGAACGAATCCGACACCGGTACCCGCCGGATGCAGGCGAGGAAGAGGGCGGTCCCGGCGAGGGCGAACACCATGGCCACGAGCATCTTGGCAACGATCGGTGCACCCGGCGCGATGATCGCCACCACCACCAGGCCGAGCCCGGCGGACTCGACGGTTCCGGCGGTCGACGGCTCGACGAACCGGTTTCGGGTGAGCAGTTGCATGAGCAGACCCGCGATCGCCAGCGACGCCCCCGCGAGGGCGGCAGCAGCGGTACGCGGGAGGCGGGCCTCGACGAGGTACACACGGTGCGCTTCGGTGAGTCCACCCGTGAGGGCGTCCCACACGGTGATGTCCGCTGCGCCGACGAACACGCTCGCCACGAGCGAGATCACGAGCGCGGCGACGCCGAGCGCCGGCCACAGCGAGTAACGCTGCGGTCGGCGCTCGGCCAGGGTCGTCGTCATCTGCGGTGGCTGCCTACCGTCAGGAGACGGCGGAGTCGATCTCGTCGATCATCGACTCGAGGACGCCGAGCCCGCCCCCGACGAGGTACCAGTTCTGGCCGTCCAGGAAGTGGACGTTGTCGTTGACCGCAGCCGAGGTCCGGTTGAAGAGCGGGTTGTCGAGCAGGGCCGCGGCGGCCTCACCCTCGGCACCGATCGCCGCGTCCCGATCGATGACGAAGACGTGGTCGGGATTCAGCTCGGCGATCTGCTCCCAGCTGAGCGGGGCACCGTGGCTGCCCTCCGCCTCGAGTTCACCTGCAGGCGACATCCCGAGCTCGTTGAAGATCAGATCGAAGCGCGAGCCCGGTCCGTACCCGGTCACCTTGCCGCCGGACGTCATCAGGACGAGGGCCGTGCCCGCCCCCTCCGCCTTGGCCCGGGTCTCGGCCACCATCTCGTCGATCTCGGCGAGCTCATCGACAGCCTTGTCCTCGGCTCCGAACAGCGCCGCGATCTCCTCGACCTTGGCGCGGTTCGACGCGATCGTGTCGGATGTGTCCGGATCTCCGGCGATCACCTGGTCGGAGATCTTCGCGAACTCCGGCTCCATCTCCCGGGTGCGGTTACCGAACAGGATCAGGTCGGGTCCCAGTTCGGCGATGACGTCCATCTTCGGCTCCTTGAGGCTGCCGATGTCCGTGTACTCGTCTCCCGCGTACACGTCCAACGCCGCCGGGAAGACTCCGGTCTTCACCAGACCGATGACCCGATCCTCCAGGTCGAGCGCATCCAGGGTGTCGGCCGCCGCGTGACTCGTGAGCACCACCCGGGTCGGTCCCTCCCCCTCGGCGCCGGCGGACTGTGCGTCCGAGCTGCCGCACGCAGTGAGCGCGCCACCGGTCAACGCGATCGCTGCCGTTGCGGCGGCGATCTTGGGGAATCGCTTCATGTCACTCCAGGGATAGTTCGGAAGGTTAGCCTCACCTTAACCGCACGAATCATCGATAGGCAAGTTGAAAGTATGGCTTGCCTCACTTAACACGCACCACGCCTCTTCCTCGAACCCTGCGACCGTGGTGCGTCCCGCCCGGCGGCATCGAGGAGACCGGATGCGGGAAGGCCCCGGATTCAGGACAATCAGAGTCATGACCGAACGACAGTACGACCAGGACACCGACGGTGACTACGACGAGAACACGCTCGACGGTAGCGAGGGTCTCGACGCCGACGTCATCACCACGGACAACGAGGACCTGACCGTCGACCCGCCGGAGACGTGGAAGCCGATCGAGGAGAACCAAGACCTCGACGACAAGCTCGCGGCCGAGCGTCCGGACGTCGACAGCCCGGAGCCGGAGGACGAGGGGGTCTCGCCAGAGCCCCGCGACGAGATCGACGAGCTCGACCCGGACGGCGAGACCCGGGTCCTCGGCGAGGCCTGACCGAAGCGACCGACCGCGGGGGTGTCGCCGTGAGCGTCCCGGATATCGCGGCGGCGATGCGCGCCCAGGACCGCCGTCGCTTCCTCCCGCCGGAGGTCGTCGGAGACCACGCCCTCGACGCTCCGCTGCCGATCGGGTACGGGCAGACCAACTCGCAACCGTCCACCGTGGCGGACATGCTGACCCTCCTCGAGCCGTTCCCCGGTATGCGGGCGCTCGACGTGGGGTCCGGTAGCGGATGGACTTCCGCGATCCTCGGCGAGCTCGGCGGGCCGGACTCGGAGGTCCGCGCCGTCGAACTCGTCCCGGAGCTGGTGGAAAGTTCCCGCGAGGCGATCGACCAACCGTGGGTCCATGTCCACCACGCCGAACCGGGGGCACTCGGCCTCCCCGGGCACGCGCCGTTCGACCGCATCCTCGTCTCCGCGATGGCCGACGACCTCCCCCGCGAGCTCGTCGGCCAGCTCGGCGAGAACGGGATCATGGTCGCGCCGTGGGCGAACCGGATGCACCGGGTGCGGCGATCGGGCGCCGACCTCGAGATCAGCGAGCACGGCGGTTACCGGTTCGTGCCCTTGATCCACACCCGATTCCGACCAGCATGATCCGGCAACTATCCTGGGACGCAGATCATCCACCTGCACACCCAGGAGCCGTCGATGGCCGACTTCCTCTACGAGGACCTTCTTCCCGTCGGGGAGGACACCACCGAGTACCGCCTTCTCACCACCGAGGGCGTCTCGACAGTGCAGGGCCCCGACGGCATGACGTTCCTCAAGGTGGACCCCGAGGCCATCCGCCTGCTCACCGAGACGGCGATGCACGATATCTCCCACTACCTCCGTAGTGACCATCTCGCGCAGGTCGCCAAGATCCTCGACGACCCCGAGGCCAGTGACAACGACAAGTTCGTCGCGCTGGACCTGCTGAAGAACGCCAACATCGCCGCCGGCGGCGTGCTGCCCATGTGCCAGGACACCGGCACGGCCATCGTCAAGGGTGAACGCGGCCAGCATGTGCTGACCCCCGGCCCGGACGAGGAGGCGGTCGCCCGCGGCGTCTACGACGCGTTCACCCGGCTCAACCTGCGCTACTCGCAGAACGCGCCCCTCACCATGTGGGACGAGAAGAACACCGGTTCCAACCTGCCCGCGCAGATCGAGATCGGCGCCAACACCACGCCCGGATCCGGATGCGCTTACAAGTTCCTCTTCATGGCCAAGGGCGGCGGGTCGGCCAACAAGTCGTTCCTGTACCAGGAGACCAAGGCGATCCTGAACCCCGAGCGGATGATGCAGTTCATCGAGGAGAAGATCCGCTCCCTCGGCACCGCCGCGTGCCCGCCATATCACCTCGCGATCGTCGTGGGCGGCACGTCGGCGGAGTTCGCGCTCAAGACCGCCAAGCTGGCCTCCGCGCACTACCTCGACGAGCTGCCCCGCGAGGGCGCGATGACCGGTCGTGGATTCCGCGACACGGATCTCGAGGAGAAGGTCTTCGAGCTCACCCAGCAGATCGGCATCGGCGCACAGTTCGGCGGCAAGTACTTCTGCCACGACGTGCGCGTGGTCCGGCTGCCCCGACACGGGGCCTCGCTGCCCGTCGCGATCGCCGTGTCCTGCTCCGCCGACCGTCAGGCCAAGGCCAAGATCACCCCGGAGGGCGTGTTCCTCGAGCAGCTCGAGTTCAACCCGGGGCAGTACCTGCCGGCCACCACCGACGCGGAGCTCGACGCCGCGACCGACGGCGTGTCCGGCACGGGCAAGGGCGCGGCGGTGAGGATCGATCTCAACCGGCCGATGCCGGAGATCCTGGCCGAGCTGAGCAAGCACCCGGTCAAGACGCGGCTCTCGCTGACCGGTCCGCTGGTCGTGGCGCGCGACATCGCGCACTCCAAGATCAAGGAGCGCCTGGACGCGGGCGAGGAGATGCCGCAGTACCTCAAGGACCACCCCGTGTATTACGCGGGTCCGGCCAAGACGCCGGAGGGCATGCCGTCGGGGTCCTTCGGCCCCACGACGGCCGGACGGATGGACTCCTACGTCGAGCAGTTCCAGGCCGCCGGCGGCTCGATGGTCATGCTGGCCAAGGGCAACCGCTCCAAGCAGGTCACCGACGCGTGCGCGACGTACGGCGGCTTCTACCTGGGCTCGATCGGCGGCCCGGCCGCTCGCCTGGCGCAGGACTGCATCAAGCACGTCGAGATCATCGAGTACGAGGAACTCGGCATGGAGGCGGTGTGGAAGATCGAGGTCGAGGACTTCCCCGCGTTCATCGTGGTCGACGACAAGGGCGAGGACTTCTTCGCCCACACCGGTGAGGTCACGCTGACGATCGGCAAGCGCCCCGGGCTCTGATCCGTCCTCCCGGCCGTCGTCCGCGCAGCTCAGTCCCCGCGGGCGGCGGCCTCGAGAGTGGCGACGTCGAGCTTGACCATGCTCATCATCGCGGTGAACGCGCGTCGCGCCGCCTCGGGGTCGTCGCCGCGGGCCAGGTCGTAGAGCATGTGCGGGGTGACCTGCCAACGGACCCCGTATCGGTCGATGAGCCAGCCGCACTGGACCTCCCGACCGCCGCCGGCGAGGAGTCGGTTCCAGTAGTGGTCCAGTTCCTTCTGGGTGTCGCACCGGATCTCGAGGGATACCGCGTCCGTGTACTCCGGAGGCGTGAGAACTCGGCGGCCTCCTGCGCTTCGGTGGCGAACCACAGGCAGGTGCTCATCTGGGCCATCGTGTTCCCCTCCGCGGTGCCGGAGACGCGGGGCCCCGGCGGTGCCCTTCAGTGTGCGCCGGTGCGCCTCAGCCGGGAAAGCCGTTCGGCGTTGCGGTTTCGGCCACGGTCCCACTACGGCACGGGCGACTAGGATCGGCGCCATGGACAGGATCACGCGTATCCTCGCCCCTCTGGCCCTGGCCGCGGTCACCGGCGCCACCCTGGTGGCCTGCTCGTCCGCCGACGGCCCCACCGGTGGGGACTCCGCCGCGCCGGCGTCACCGACCGCGGTGACGACGGCGGAGACGGCGACGACGACGAGCTCCACCCCCGTACCCGGGTCCGCGGGCTCCCCGGTCGACATCCCGGCGGCGGTGGCACAGCGCTGGGAGGAACTCGGTGGCGAGCAGGGCATGCTCGGCCGGGTGACGGGGCCCGCTACGGAGGTGGAGGGTGGTTCGGTCGTCGATTTCGAACGGGGTGCGATCGTCCTGACTCCCCGGGGCCGCCCATTCGTCGTCCAGGGCGAGATCCTCGCCGCCTACCGCGAGGCGGGCGGCCCGGCGGGCGATCTCGGCTTCCCCACGGCGGACGAGGCGACCACGGACGGCGGCTGGATCTCCACGTTCGAGGGAGGCGTCATCACCTACCTCGACGGGGTCGCGGAGGTCGAGACCGACTGACCCGGGCGGGCCCGGCGCTCACGGCGCCGATATCGTCCAGTCGTGACGTCCGCCCCCTCCCCGACACCTCCCCCGACCGCCGGCGGCGTCCCGGCCACGATGCTCGTCGCGCTGGCGTTCACCGGGGCGATCGGCCCCTTCGCCACCGACACCTACCTGCCGGCGCTGCCGCTGATCGTCGACGAGTTCGGGGTCACCGCCTCGACCGCGCAACTCACACTCACGGCGTTCATGGTGTCGCTGGCGCTGGGCCAGCTGGTGATCGGCCCGATCTCGGACCGGACGGGCCGCCGGACCCTCCTCCTGGCGGGCGCGATCGGCACCGCACTCGCGGCCGTCGTCTGCGCACTCGCCCCCGCGATCTGGGTGCTGCTGGCCGGGAGGGTGGCCCAGGGCTTCTTCGGCGCCGCCGGCGTCGTGCTGGCCAAGGCCGTGATCGTCGACGTGGGCCGGGGCGACGGGGTGGCCAAGGCGTTCGCGACGCTCATGGCCATCCAGTCCGTCGCCCCGGTGATCGCCCCGCTCGTCGGCGGCGCGGTGGTGCCCTTCGGCGGCTGGCGGGGCGTGTTCTGGTTGCTCGCCGCACTGGCCGCCGTCACGGCCGTCGGCGTGGCCGTGGCCGTGCCCGAGTCGTTGCCGGCCGCGGACCGTCGCGCCGGCGGCGTGCGCGCGGCCCTCTCCGGCATGCGGGCCGTGGCCACGCACGGGCCGTTCGCCGCCCGTGTGTCGGTGTTCGTGTTCACCTTCGGCGTCCTGTTCGCCTACATCTCGGCCAGCCCGTTCATCTACCAGGACATGGTGGGCCTGTCGCCCACCGCCTACGCGATCGCCTTCACCGTCAACGCACTGGGCATCCTCGTGTCGAACCTCGCGGGCGCGCGGCTGGTGGGCAGGTTCGCACCGGAGAAGCTCATGGGCACCGGGGTGGTGGGCATGGTCGTGGCGATCGTGTTCCTCGTCGTCGTCGTCACCCTCTCCCCCGCCGGCACCCTCTCGCTGGCGCCGGTCACGGTCGGGTTCATCGTGCTCACTCTGTCGATCGGCACGGTCCTGCCCAACGCGGTGGCCCTGGCCATGCAGGCCACCGGCGGCAACTCCGGCGCCGGGTCGGCACTGCTCGGCGCCGCCCAGTTCAGCCTGGCCGCGGTGGTCTCGCCACTGACCGGGCTCGCCGGACCGCACTCGGCCGTCCCCATGCTCGCGGTGATGGGCACATGCGCGACGATCGCCGTGGTGGCCGCGTGGGCGATTCTCAGCCGGCCAGGGCGCGCCACGTGAGCGCCGCCGCCAGCGCGCCGACGGCGTTGAACGCCCAGTGCAGGCCGATCGGTGCGAGCAGGCTCCGGCTGCGGCGGCGGATCCAGATGAATCCCGCGCCCGCCACGGACGTCGCGGTCACCGCCAGGCCTATCCCGGCCAGCTGACCGACCGGCCCCGTTCCCAGGACCTCGGCCAGCCCGGCGTTGCCGGCCGTCAGGCCCAACGACGACGTGACGTGCCACAGACCGAACGCCAGTGAGCCGATCACGAAGACCCCGGTGGTGCCGAAGGTGCGCTCGAGGGCACCCTGCAGGACGCCCCGGAACGCGAACTCCTCCGGCAGGACGGTCATCAGCGGGATGAGCACGAGCGCCGAGAACACCGCCATCCGCAGGTCCGAGTAGCGCTCGGAGAGGAAGAACGGGCTGGTCGCCGGGATCAGACACCCGGCCGTCACCACCGCGGCCACGGCCACGGTCGCGGCGAGGCCGTACGCCAGTCCGCGCGGCATGTGCCGCAGGGACAGGCCCAACTCGGCCCACTGCATGCCGCGCACCTTGACCACCACGACCATCACGAGCACGGCCAACGGAACGATCCAGTCGCGGTACGGCAGCCCCGCCAGATTCGCGGTGAGGTTGATGGCCACCAACGTCCCCAGCACCCCGACGACCCCGACCACCCCCCGGAGGCGAGAGCGGTCGAACGGGACGCGGTCGTACATGATGCGGTCGTGCGGTGACATCGTCCCGACGATACCTCGCGCCGCACGGTCGTGGGCACCGGTCACCGCGGGCACCGCTACGACGCCCGCGACCCCCACGCTGCGCTGGGTCCTCGACGCCCCGGGACTGAGCGTTACCCTGGGACGACCCGGCCTCGCGGTCGGACCCGTCCGCGGGGTCATGCCCGCCCGCCCGAAATGAGGTCTTCCATGGCCGGTGGACTCGCCGCCCTGCTCGACGACGTCGCTGTACTCGCACGCATGGCCGCCGCCAGCGCCGACGATGTCGCGGCCGCCGCGGGACGGGCCAGCGTCAAGGCCGCCGGAGTCGTGGTCGACGACACCGCCGTCACGCCCCAGTACGTGCGCGACGTCGATCCGTCGCGCGAACTGCCCATCATCCGCAAGATCGCGCTCGGATCGCTGGGCAACAAGGCGATCATCATCGTCTTCGCGCTCCTGCTCAGCCAGTTCGTCCCGTGGCTCCTCACCCCGATCCTCATGCTCGGCGGCCTCTACCTCTGCTACGAGGGCGCCGAGAAGGTGTGGGAACGTGTCTCGGGACACCACGAGGAGGCCGCGCCCGTCGTGGAGAAGGGCCCCGAGGCCGAAGCGCGGATGGTGCGCAGCGCGGTGACCACCGACTTCATCCTCAGCGCCGAGATCATGGTGATCGCCCTCAACGAGGTCGCGTCCGAGTCGTTCTGGTCGCGGGGGGTCATCCTCGTGGTGGTGGGCCTGGCGATCACGGCGCTCGTCTACGGTGTCGTCGCGATGATCGTGAAGATGGACGACATCGGGCTGCACCTCGCGGCCAAGGACTCCCCCGGCATCCAACGGTTCGGCCGCAACCTGGTCAAGGCGATGCCGACCGTACTCGAGGTGATCTCGTTCGTCGGCATGCTCGCGATGCTGTGGGTCGGCGGACACATCCTTCTCGTGGGCCTCGGCGAGCTCGGTGTGACCGCGCCGTACGACCTCGTGCACGTCCTGGCGGAGCCCGCGGCCGGCGTCGCCGGCGTGGGCGCCGTACTCGGATGGCTGGTCGACACGGCGTGCGCCCTCGTCTTCGGCCTCGCCGTGGGTGCGGTGATCGTCGCGGTCATGCACCTGATCCCCCGGCGGGGATCCGGTGACGGACACCGCGATGCGCCTCGCGGCGGCGGCGTTGCCGGCGGCGGCGACCCGCGGGCGACCGAGGGGACGGGACGGGAGACCGATCGCTGATGCTCCTCACCGTCGGACACGGCCGACTCGACCGCGACGAACTAGCCCGCCTGCTCCGCGGCGCCGGGGTCGAGCTCCTCGTGGACATCCGGAGGTTCCCCGGTAGCCGTGCCAACGAGGCGGCGGCCAAGGGCGCCGTTCCCGAGATCGTCGGGGAGGCCGGCATCGACTACCGCTGGGAGGAGGCCCTCGGCGGGCGCCGACACCTCGATGCCGAACAACGACGGCGGTCGCCCGACACATGGTGGCGCGTGGAGGCGTTCCGGGCGTACAGCGCCTGGACCCGCGACCCCGCCTTTCGCGAGGCCCTCGCCCGCGTCGTGGCGGACGCGCACGAGCGGCGGGTCGCGGTGATGTGCTCGGAATCGGTGTGGTGGCGCTGCCACCGGAGAATTGTCGCTGACGTGGTGGCGACCGTCCACGAGCTGCCGGTGGGGCACCTGATGCACTCCGGCTCGATCACCGAGCACACGCCGAGCGAGGGCCTGCGGCTCGACGAGGACGGTAACCCGGTCTGGGACGGTTGATCAGCTGTCGCCGCGAACCCGGCGATCGCTACGAACCCGGCGCCGGAGACCGCCGCGTGCCCGGCCGTGGCCTAGTCTCTCGGCCATGGATCCCGCATCGACGCTCGCCCCGAACCTCACGCCCCTGGCGGCACTCCTCGGCTCCTGGAAGGGGAACGGCGCGGGGACGTACCCGACGATCGACGACTTCTCCTACACCGAGGAGCTCACGTTCACGGATGTCGGGAAACCCTTCCTGCACTACACCCAGCGGACGTGGGCACCGAACGGCTCGCCCATGCACACCGAGACAGGGTTCCTCCGAGCGCCCCGCGACGGCGTGGCCGAGTTCGTCCTCGCCCAGCCCACCGGGCAGACCGAGCTGTGTGAAGGCACGGTCGTCGCAGAGGCCGACACCGTCGTGTTGGAATTCGACTCGCGCGTCGTGGGCAGTGCCACCGCCAAGGAGGTCGTCACCACCAGTCGCCGATACGAGATCGTCGGCGACCGGATGGTGACGACATTCGCGATGGCCGCCGTGGGTGTACCCCTCACGCACCACCTGCGCTCGGAGTTGCGCCGGGTATGAGCCCTGCGCCCGCACCTGCACCGGCCACCGCCGGGGCCGCGCGTCAGCGCGCGGTGCGCTCCCGCAGGATGAGCCGGGACAGCGAGTCCAGCGCGAACCCCAGCACGCCGATGACCAGGATCACGGCCATGACCTGGTCGTAGGCCAGCTGATCGCGGGCGTTGAGGATCTGATAACCCAGCCCCGACCGAACTCCGAGCATCTCCGCGGGCACCAACACGATCCACGCCGTGCCCAGGGCGAGCCGGATACCGCCGAGGATCGCCGGTCTCACCGCCGGGATGACGACCCGCGTCAGTCGCTCCCACCCGCTGGCGCCCATCGTGCGGGCCACGTCGAGATAACCCGGGTCCATCGCGTGGACGCCGGACGAGGTGGAGAGCATGATCGGCCAGATCGCCGCCGCGGCGACGAGGAAGATCACCGGCTCGTTGCCGATCCCGAAGACGGCGATCGCGACAGGCGCCCACGACAACGGCGAGATCATCCGGAGGAACTGGACGAGCGGGCCCGCGACCGCCTCGGCGCGCCGACGTAGGCCGAGCCACAGCCCGAGTGGGACACCGAGCAGAGCGGCCACCGCGAGCCCGGCTACCAGGCGGTACAGACTGACCGCGGCATCGGAGAGCAACACCCCACGGTCGAGCAGGTCGCCGAAACCGGACCACGTCTCCGCCGGGGACATGCCTCCGATCACCGGGTCATCGGTGACGAGGCCGGAGGTGAGAAGAGCCCAGACCGCGAGCCCCAGGAGAAGGCCCACCAGGCCGGCTCCCCAGCGAGCGGCGAGCCCCCCTGCGCCGACACCGCGACGACCCCGGCGAACGCTCGGGGTCGCGCGCTCGTCCGATCCCCGGTCCGCGGCGGCGCTGGCGGCGCCGAGCTCGGGGGCTCCGGGCCCGGCGATCATCGGGTCGGCCGCCACCGGGTCGGTGCCCGGATCCGGCGTGGAGTCGGTGCGTGTCATCTAGATCAGCCGTTCGTGTCGGGTCAGCGAGGCGGGGAGACCGAGGGCGGCGGGCCCGCCGTGGCGGGCGATCGCGGTGCGGACGAACCCGTCGTCGACGAGTTCGCCATGTACGCCCGCGGGGTCGAGGCCGTCGAGGAAGCGGGTCTCCCCGTCGACGACCGTCGTCCGCATCTGCCTCACCAGCTCGGCGGTGAAACTGGGGAACGGATACGGGTGGAAGTCGATCCGGTTGCGCGCGGGTCCGCCGTCGGGGTCGGGAACTGTGCCGGTCATGGCCACGTCGACCGCTTTGGGCGGCTGCGGCAGATAGCCCTTTCCGGACAGGATCGCGGCGGCCGCGGAGCGATCCGCGGTGATCCCGAGCTGCGCCGCGACGGCGGCGTCGACGAGAGCCTGGACGGTGTCCGGTCGGTTGTCGATCAGCTCCCGGTGCACGACCGTGACGCAGCAGGCGTGATCCCGCCACACCTGATCGAGCAGCATGTGCAGCGAGCCGACGCCCTGCGCGACCGCACCGGCGTTGAACGGGTCGGCGACGGTGAAGGCCGAGATGGAGCCGGTGGCGAGCGCCGGGATCATGTCGGACGGCCCCATGACGACGAGTTCGACGGTGTCCTCCGGCCGGCTCGGGGCCCGTCGCGCCACGGGAGTGAGACCGTGCGCGCGTAGGACCCGCTGCAGCAAGATGTTGTGGATCGACCACCAACCGGGGATCGCCACCTGGGTGCCGGCGAGTTGGCCGATCTCCGTCACGTCCGGGGCCACCGTGATGGCCCCGCCGCCGGTGTGGTTCCAACTCACCACCTTGACGTCCGCGCCGATCACGTACCGGAGCTGGACGGCCGAGGGCATGAGCAGGTGGATGAGGTCCACCTGGCGGGTGAGGAACGCTTCCATGAGCGACGACCAGGACCGGAACAGCACCGGCCGACCGACGATGAGCCGCTGCCGCTCGAAGTATCCGTCACCGTGCGCGACGAGCAGGGGGGCCGCGTCGGTGATCGGCAGGTAGCCGATCCGGAGGTCGTCGGTGGCCGCGCCCCGCGACGCCGTCGCCGCCGTGACCAGCGAGCCGAGCGAGGCGGCGCCCCCGAGGGCACCGGCCCCGACGGCGAGGGCACCTCCGGCCCTGAGCAGAGCCCGCCGGTCGAGAAGGGGGCCCCTGGCCCCGGCAGAATCAGACATCGCCGCGACGGTCAGGCGGTCCGGTAGGCGGCGAGAATGCTCTCTCGCAGGGCCGGATCCGAGTCGGTGGTGCCGTGAGAGGGGTTCGTCCACTCCTGCTGCACGCGGCCCGATGAGCCGAGCAGCGCGATGCGAGAGCCCACGACCAGTGCCTCGTCCACGTCATGCGTCACCATCACCGAGGTGACCCCGAGGTCGGCCGTCACACCGACGAGCCACCGCTGCGAATCAGCCCGGGTGACCGGGTCGAGTGCGCTGAACGGCTCGTCGAGCAGGAGGATCTCCGGGCGCGTCGCCGCGGCACGGACGACCGCGACCCGCTGCGCCTGCCCGCCCGAGATCTGATCGGGGCGGGAGTCGGCGAGCTCGGCGATACCGAAGTGGTCGAGAAGATCATCGACGTGACGCGCGTCGACGCGGCCCCGCAGTGCACGGAACCGGCCGCCCAGCGCCACGTTCTCCCGCACCGTGAGCCACGGGTACAGCAGCGGCTTCTGGAAGACCACGGCATAGGAGTGGCCACCGCCGCCGATGCTGCCCGAACCGACACGGAGTTCGCCGCCGGCCGGTTCCTCCAGCCCCGCCAGGAGCCGGAGGAGAGTGGACTTACCGACGCCGGACGGGCCGAGGAGGACGAGCGACTCACCGGACCGGACCTGCAGATCGAGGTCGGTGAACAACGGCCGACCACCGGGCAACCGGTGCTGGAGGCCCGTGACGCTGACGGCCACGGGCTTCTCGAGCACTCCGGCCGTCACGGCGCGACCCCGAGCCGGTCGAGCTCCCACCGCAGCTGAGACTGGGAGGGCGACTGCACGGGAAGGAACGCCGCCTCCCTCATCCGACGGTTCGCAGGGGCCGTCTGGGCGTACCCCATCCCCCCGCAGAGGACGGCCTCGAGCCGGGTCGCCGCCGGCGCGATCTCAGCCCCGTCGAGTCGCAGGAGCAGAAGATCCTTCAGCGACGCCTCGTGCGGTGCCGCACCGAGTCGGTGCAGTTCGGAGTGCATATGCGCATGACGAGCAGCGAGGTCGGCGTGCTCGTCCGAGTAGAAGGCACCGAGTCCTTCGAGCCGCCCCTCGGCCTCGGTCAGAGACCGGGCGGCGACGCCCGAGCAGAACGCGGCCTGGAGGACCAGGAACTGGGGGCGCACGCCGGACAGGAAGTCGGCGAGATCCTCGCCGAGCACCTGCTCGTCGGGGACGATCACGCTGTCCAGACCGATCATCATGGAGGCGGTCGCGTTGAGTGCCAGGAGGTCCGGAGCATTGCGGATCTCCACGCCGGGCGCGGAGGCGTCGAAGGTGACGACCAGGCTGCGCCCGTCCTCGGTGTTGGCCGCGAGAACGATCGTGCTGTCCGGGTACACGTTGGACGCCCACGCGATCGGTCCGTCGATCCGGTAACCACCGTCGACCTTCGTCGCGGAGATCGGGACGTTGCCGAGGCCGACTACCTGCCGCTGGGCTGCGGCCATCCCGGTGACGCCGGGGCGGCCGCCGTCCGCGACGGCCCGGTAGGTCCGGGCCGCCGCGTCGGAGCGGTCGGCCGAGTGCCGCAGGTAGGCGGCGGTCATCCGCTGCGCCCACGCTGCGAACGCGACGGCCAGGCTCTCCGTGGCCACCGCCTCGATGACCGCGGCGGCGGCGGAGACCGGCGTGCGGTCCACGTCGAAGAGGCCGAGGTCGGCGAGTGCGGCGATGTCCTGACGCAGATCCGCCTCGTTCCGGTCCAGCGCGGAGGCGCGTGCGGCGACGGAGTCGATCACCGCGACGAGACCCGCCACGTCGACACTGCCGAACTCACCGGCGGCGAGCCGGGCCCTGGGAGCCCCGAGGTCGTGGGTGATGGTGTCGGTCGCGGAGTCGCTCATGCCAGCTCGTGCAGACGCGAGATGGGGGTGGACACGATCTCACGCGCGCGGACGACGGCGTCGGTGTCCGGGGCGTTGTAGAAGCACAGGCACTTGTCCGTGTCCTCACGGACGTAGGTGCGCAGGAAGGAGACCTCGGGGATCTCCGCGTACTTCGGGGACTTCTCCTTCTTGCGCGTGAGGTAGGTGTCCATGTCGATCTCGGCTGGGATGTCCCACTCGACCAGGTAGCCGGCCTCGGGACGGGCCGCCTTGATGGTCTCGAGGTCGGTGCCCACGAGACGCACCTGCGCGGGCTCGGTGACCTCGGCCGCACCGATCGCGGACGCGTCCAGGGCGGGTGCCTCGAAGGCGCAGGCACCGTTCTCGTCGTCGGGGAGCTCGATGATGGTGAAGACGCGGGAGGCGCCCTTGGTCACCTGGGTCTCGATGACCTCGGCGCCGGAGCCCGCGAGGGTCGAGGCGATGGAATCGATCAGCGCGGAGGGGTCGGTCTGCTGCTCCGCCGAGGGGGTGATCTCGTAGAGGAAGAGGGTCATTGGGGGGTGTTCCTTTCCCGGGGCGTCGTCTCGTCGTCTGGCCCCACGGTAGAGAGAACAGACAGTTCTGTCTAACTATTCCCGGGCGGGCTCCCCCTTTCCGGAGGGCGGCGCGGTGAACACTGGGAGAACGGAGAGCCGGAGCCCCGACCGCGCAACTACAGTGGTGTCATGCGTACTGTTTTCCGATCCAAGCTCGACGAGTTCGAGGACCAGCTGATCCGCTTCTGTGAGACGAACACCCGGTTGCTCGAGCGCGCCACCGCCGCCCTGCTCGACGCTGACGAGGTCGCCGCCACAGAGGTGATCGACGGCGCCGCCGAACTGGAGGACCTCCGTGAGGTGAGCGAGCAGCACGCCTTCGAGCTCCTCCTACTCGAGGCGCCTGTCGCCGGTGACCTCCGCCAGGTGGTCTCGGGCATCTACATCGTCGAACACTTCACACGGATGTCCGCGCTCGCCGGCCACATCGCACGAGTGGCCCGACGTCGGCATCCGCACCCGGTCGTTCCCGAGCCCGTCGTCCCCCTCATCCGCGAGATGGCCCGCCGCGACGGCGTGATGGCCCGACAGCTCACGACCCTGCTCAGCGACCACGACGCCGACAAGGCGCGGACTCTCAACGACGACGACGACGCCGTAGACCAACTCCACGCCGACCTCATGAAGGAGATCTCGTCGGAGGACTGGCCGCACGGGTCGGTCAGCGCGGTCGACCTGGCGTTGCTGGCGCGGTACTACGAGCGTTTCGCCGACCACACCGTGAGCATCGCCAACCGCATCGTCTACCTCGCCACCGGGGAGCGCCCTGACGGCGGCTCGCTCTCCCACCTCGACGACGGCACCGTCCTCGACTGACCCGCACCGACCGCGGCGATACCGGGCCAGATCACCGGATCCTCCTCGCGGATCTCGATGACGCCGGCCTCCCTGTCCGGAGACGCTCCCCCGGTCAGGCGAGGCTGACCGCCGCCCGCGCGTCAGCGGGCGGCGCGGCGTTCCGCGCGGCCGGCCTCAGCGGCAGATGGCGCCCGTCGAGGCGGACTGCACCAACTTCGAGTACTTGGCGAGGACGCCGCGGGTGTAGCGCGGCGGCAGGGGCTCCCACCCCTCGCGCCGGGACCGCAGTTCGGACTCGTCCACCAGCAGCTCGAGGGTCCCCTGCGAGACGTCCAGTCGGATCCGGTCGCCGTCCTTCACGAACGCGATCGGTCCACCGTCCACGGCCTCCGGGGCGATGTGGCCGACGCACAGCCCGGTGGTGCCACCCGAGAAGCGCCCGTCGGTCATGAGCAGGACGTCCTTGCCCAGGCCGGCGCCCTTGATCGCACCGGTGATGGCGAGCATCTCACGCATGCCGGGGCCGCCCTTGGGACCCTCGTAGCGGATCACGACGACATCGCCCGCCGTGATGGTCCCGTCCTCGAGAGCATCCATGGCAGCGCGTTCGCGCTCGAAGACGCGCGCGGTGCCCTCGAAGACGTCGGAGTCGAAACCGGCGGACTTGACCACCGCACCCTCGGGGGCGAGCGACCCGCGCAGGATCGTGATCCCGCCGGTCGGGTGGATCGGCTCGGACATAGCTCGGAGCACCTTGCCGTCCGGGTCCGGCGGAGCGATGTCGGCGAGATTCTCGGCCACGGTGCGGCCGGTGACGGTGAGGCAGTCACCGTGGAGCAGCCCGGCGTCCAGCAGCGCCCGCATGACCACGGGGACGCCACCGATCTTGTCCACGTCGGTCATGACGTGGGCACCGAACGGCTTGACGTCGGCCAGATGCGGCACCGTGGCGCCGATGCGAGCGAAGTCGTCGAGGGTCAGTTCGACCTCGGCCTCGCTGGCGATCGCGAGCAGGTGTAGGACCGCGTTGGTGGACCCACCGAAGGCCATGACGACTGCGATCGCGTTCTCGAATGCCTCCTTGGTCATGATGTCGCGCGCGGTGATGCCCTTCCGCAGCAGCTCGACCACGGCCTCGCCGCTCGCCTTGGCGTAGTCGTCGCGCCGGCGGTCCGGGGCCGGCGGCGACGCGCTGCCCGGCAGGGACATACCCAGCGCCTCGGCGGCGCTCGCCATCGTGTTGGCGGTGTACATACCGCCGCACGCGCCCTCGCCCGGGCAGATGGACCGCTCGATCGTGTCGACGTCCTCCCGGCTCATGAGACCGCGCGAGCAGGCCCCGACGGCCTCGAAGGCGTCGATGATCGTGACCTGCTTCTCCGTTCCGTCGGAGAGCTTGGCGAAGCCGGGAAGGGTGGACCCGGCATAGAGAAACACGCTCGCCAGATCCAGCCGCGCAGCGGCCATGAGCATGCCGGGCAGGGACTTGTCGCAGCCGGCGAGCAGCACAGAGCCGTCGAGCCGCTCGGCGCTCATGACGGTCTCGACGCTGTCGGCGATCACCTCACGCGAGACCAGCGAGAAGTGCATCCCCTCGTGGCCCATCGAGATGCCGTCGGACACCGAGATGGTGCCGAACTCCAGCGGGTAACCGCCTCCGGCGTGAGTCCCGTCCTTGACGGCCTTGGCCAGCCGGTCGAGCGAGAGGTTGCACGGGGTGATCTCGTTCCATGAGGAGGCCACACCGATCTGCGGCTTGACCCAGTCGTCGTCGCCCATACCCACCGCGCGGAGCATCCCGCGGGCGGCGGTCTTCTCGAGCCCGTCGGTGACGTCGCGGCTTCGGGGCTTGATGTCGACCTCGCGGCCGGTGGCCGCGTGTCCTGGGCGAGGCATGTCGGTTCCGGAGCTCATGCGCACAGCCTAGGCATTGTCGGCCCAGCTGCGCGGTCGGCCCCTCCGCCGCGGCCCGACAGACCACCGATCGGGCCGGGGATTCCACACCCGCGGGCCTCGGCGTGATGCAGCCGCTGCATGAGCTGAACCAGTACATGCAGCCGGGCTACGAGGGATACCTCGACCACCCGGTGCCGACCGTAGCGGAACTCCTGCGTGACGCGGGATACCGCACCCCTTTCGCCGGCGAGTGGCACGTCGGCCTGTTCCCCCCTGGGAGAAACTGAGCTGCTGCACGTGGCAGACTGACCGCCGCCCGCAACCCGCCTGATCATCAGGAGCCGTTCCTGACGAGGTCGTACCGGCGTAACGCCTCGAGCCGCTCCTCGGCGTGATCCACGATCCGTTCCGGGTACCCGTGATCGTGGCCGTCGGGCCACCGCCAGGGCTCGTGCGCGGCCGCCCCGGGTAGATGCCGCAACTCCGGGACCCACCGACGGATGTAGTCACCGTCCGGGTCGAAGCGCTGCCCCTGGGTGACCGGGTTGAAGACGCGGAAGAACGGGGAGGCGTCCGTCCCCGTGCCGGCCACCCACTGCCATCCGTGGTTGTTGGAGGCGAGGTCGCCGTCGAGCAGGTGGTCGAGGAAGTGCCGGGCGCCGACCGGCCACCACACGTGCAGGTCCTTGATCAGGAAACTCGCGGTGACCATCCGGACGCGGTTGTGCATCCACCCCTGCGCGAGGAGCTGACGCATGCCCGCGTCGACGAACGGGAAGCCCGTCCGGCCCCGTCGCCAGACCTCGACGAGGTCGTCCACCTCGGGACCCCGGTCGTACGGCATCCCGGCGAGGGCGTCACGCAGGTCTCGCCAGGCGGACCGGGGCTGGTGCCACAGGACGTCGGCGTAGAACTCCCGCCACGCGAGTTCGGTGACGAAGCGGCGGGCCCCCTCGCCGTCGGCGGCGGGGTGCGCCGCGAGGTCGGTGAGGATCGTGCGCGGGTGGATCTCGCCGTACTTCAGCGGCGCGGACAGGCGGCTCGTGGTGTCCAGATCGGGGCGATCGCGCTGCTGTCCGTAGTGCTCGAGGTCATCCTCGAGAAAGGCTCGCCACCGGGCGAGGGCCGCGGCCTCCCCCGCGTCTCCGGCCGCACCGCGAACCACGCCACCCGCCGTGCCGCGTCCCCAGCCGTCACCGTCGACTCCGGGGAGCCCCCCGGAGGGCACCGCCGCCCAGGGGACGTCCCGGGGCCGCTGTCCGGGCGCGGGCCACCCGTGTTCGCGCCACGCGCGTGAGAACGGGGTGAACACCTGGTACGGACGGCCGCTGCCGTTGAGAACGCGGCCGGGCCCGACGGCGTAGGGCGACCCCGTCTCGACCAGCCGGCGGCCGTCGGCCTCGAGCGCGGCCCCCACCCGTGCGTCCCGGCGCCGTCCGTAGGGCGTGGACTCACGGCTGACGTGCACCTCGCGGGCACCGGTGAGCGCGGCCAGCCCGGGGATGACGTGGGCTGGATCGCCGGTTCGCACGACCAGCGCTCCCCCGGTGTCAGCCGACAGCGCCGCGACCGACGCCGCCAGTCTGTCGGCTCGCGCGCCGGCCCGGGACAGCAGGCCGGGGTCGCGGACGAAGACGGGCAGCACCTCATCCCCCGCCTCCACTGCCGCGAGCAGCGCCGGATGGTCGGACAGTCGCAGGTCGCGGCGGAACCACAGAATCGAGATCCCCACGGGGCCTCCTCGTCGGCGCTCGCGGCGGATCGACCGGGATCCGTCGCCGTGATCATCGAGTCTGGCAGAAGTGCGGCCCTCGCCGGGCAGCCAGACGCTCGGCCGCGGGAACGCGCACGGGAGCCGCTCCGGTGAGTCCGGCGACCCTAGTGCGCGTGGGCCGGGAAGTGGGGCACCACGTACTCGGCCAGCTCGGCGATCACCTCGCCGACCGGGCGACGGCAGGCCCCCAGACCCAGTTGCACGTGGTTGACCCCGATCCCCCTCAGGTCCTCGAGGTGGTCGACCAGCCTGCGCCGGCCGATCCGGAAGCCGAAGGTGATCGGGGAGGCTGACTCGTCCGGGTCCTGCGAGAGGTCGATCTGCAGCGACTGCGCGAAGGGTTTGAACACCTCCCCGTCGACCCTGTCGGCGTCGTCGTTCACGTCGCCGACTCCGCCGGCCGCGGCGGCGGCCACCGCGTCCCTCCACTGTGCGGCGGTGCGCCGCTGGGCGTCGAAGTCGCGCGGGTAGGTCATCCACCCGTCCCCGTGCGCGGCGAGGTAGGCCACGCTCTGTTGACACGACCCGATCATGATGACCGGAACCGACGCGGCGGTGGGCTTGGGCACCACGTCCGCGCTGTGCATCCATCCGCCGGACCACCGGATCCCGCGCATCTCGGTGGTCAGGGCGTGCGTCATCACGCGGAGGTTCTCGCGGAACCGCTCACCGCGCTCGCCCTGCTCGAGGCCGAACGCGCGGAACTCCTCGGGCCTGTCGCCGGACGCCAATCCCAGCAGGAACCGTCCGCCCGACAGCCGGTCGACGCTGGCCGCGGACTTGGCCACGTGCAGTGGGTGCCGCACCGGCAGGACGATGCCCGCGGTGCCCAGCGCGATCCGCGAGGTGTGGGCGGCGATGTGGGTGAGGTAGATCCACGGGTCGTAGACCTGACCGACGTCGCCGAAGGACGGCACGCGCAGCGGGATGTCACGGACGTAGAGGGCGGCGAAACCGCCGGCTTCGGCGGCCCGGGCGAGGCGCACCTGGGCCGCCGGGTCGTGGACGTCGTCGCTGTCGGTCCGGCTCCGCATCGGGAACCCGAGGCCGAGCGTGAGTCGGCCGGGCGCGAAGGTGCGCCGGAACCCCGGCAGGGCGCGGGGGTCACCGTCGGAACGGGTGCACGGCGAGGAGGTCATGGCTTCCACCTTGGCACGGGCGGCACGGCGGGCCGAACGCCCATGGTCACCCGGTGCCGCCACGCCGGGCGCCACCGCCTGCCGGCCCGGCCGCGGAGCCCTCCTCGACCGAACTCGTCTCCCTCTTCCGGATCGCGATGGTGGTGTGGGCCGCGCCTCGCGCCTGCGTGGGTACGGCGACGACGACGAGGCCGGCTCTCGTCGCGAACGGTGCAGCTCGCTCCGGGGACGGGCGGGCCGAGACCTACCTGTGCCGTAGGCGGGCGCCGGCCGGGCGGGCAGCGTGGCCGCGGGGAGCAGCAACTCTGGGCCACGGGCCATGAGCACGCCGGCGAGCAGCGCGCCGAGTCCGCCCGCCGCCAAGTCCCCGACGGTGTCCTCGTAGGTCACGTAGATCTCGTCTGCGAGGTAGGCGTAGCCGAACCACTCCACCATCTCCCACATCGCGCCCAGCGCGAGCCCGAACGCCGTGGTGAGCACGACCGCGCCGGTGACGGTGAACCCGCGGGCACCCGGCGCCCGCACGATCCCGCGGTGTGCGCAGAACACGTACGCCACCACCGACAGGGCGGCGGCCAGGAAGAAGTGGATCGGGATGTCCCACCACCAGACGGTTCGGTAGAGGTCCACGACGTTGCTCCACGCCGCCACGAGCAGCGTGGCCGACACGGCGACGTCCGCCCACGCGCGCATGCCGAGGAACCGGGGCAGCATGTGTCCGGGTAGGGCGAAGGCCACGATGGCGGCGTCCGTCACCCCGTGGAACAGCAGGGCCGAGACCACGCTGAGGACGCCGAGCAGGCGCAGGGCGTCCGCCACCGTCTGGAATGCGCTCCCGGCGGGGCGCAGGAAGTTGTCGATCACGTCCGCCGGGCTCCTCCCTGTCCTCGCGTCTCGTCTCGCGGCCCACTGTGCTCCTCATCGCCCGGACCGGCCGGGTGCACCACAACGTGCACCGGCAGATGGTCCGAGGGCCACCCGCCCTCGTGGCGGAGCGGGTTGATCGCGGCGTCGGTGACCGAGAGATCGGGAGTGGCGAGGATCCAGTCGATCCGGGCGCCGTCCCGTCGCGGCCGCCGGTAGTCGGCGTAGGTGCCCCACTGCTCGCTGTGCCGGGCGCGGGCGACCCGCCAACTGTCCACCAGTACCCCGTCCGAGAGGAGTGTGCGCACGGCCGGGCTCGACGGGCCCGCGTTGAAGTCGCCCGTCACGACGGCCGGCAGGCCCCGTGCGGCCACCACCTCCAGGAGGGCACGGGCGGAGCGCAGCCGGGACCGGCCGGACAGCGGGTCGAGGTGTGTGTTGACCACCAGCAGGTCGCGACCGGTGACCCGGTCGCGAAGGTGCACCTCGACCATCACCCGGGGGAACAGGTTGCCCCAGGACACCGACCCGGCACGGTGAGGCGTGTCCGACAGGGCGGACTGTTCCCAGCCCAGCAGCTCGAGACGGGTCGCGTCGAAGAAGATCGGACACGCCTCTCCCCCGCCGCCCGCCGAGCGGCCACGACCGACGTGGTCGTAGCCCGGGCCGAGGGCCTCGAGCACGGTGGCGAATTGTCGGGCGGCCACCTCCTGCGCGCACAGAACGGTCGGCCGCTCGGATGTGAGAAGCGCCCGCACGCGCGGCGCCCGGTGATGCCACCGGTCCGCCGGCCGGGTGAGCGCAGCGGGCACCGGCCGCCGGATGTTCCACGTCATGACGTGGAGGCCGGGCGCGGGCACCGGGCCGACCAGCGGCGGATCCCCCACCGACGGCTCGGTGGCGGGGTCCGACCCGGCCTCGCGCTGCGCCATCTCCCCACCCCACACCGTTCTCGCCTCCGCATCGCTCCTGCCGGGCGACCTCCACCCTATTCGGCGCGCGGCCCGCTGCGGACCGGTCGCAACCGTGACACGATCCTCCCGTGGATCAACACACGCCGGTCGGACAGCAGTGCGTGGGGTGTCTGCCGGCCGCGCGGGTGTTCTTCTCCGCGGTCGTCCGCCGCGCCGGGGTCGGGCCCGAGCACACCATGTACGTCCCGAGCCGTCTCGACAACGACTTCCAGCCGGCGCGGACGGTCACCGGACAGGACGTGTGACCGTGCCCGCACCGCCGCCTCTACCGGTCCGGGACGGCGTCAGCCCCACCCGCCTGCGAGTCCCCGCCGACGGCTCGTGGGCGGGCATCGCCGAGTACATCGAGGCGAGGTTCGACCACCTCGACCCACGCGAGCTGCGGCGCCGGATCTCCGCCGGCGAGATCGTCGGCGCCGACGGCCGGGCGATCGACCACGACACACCGCTGGGCACGCACGAGTTCGTCTGGTACCACCGTGACCTGCCCGACGAGCCCACCCTGCCCTACCGGGAGGAGATCCTGCACCGCGACGACCACCTCGTCGTCGTCGACAAACCGCACTTCCTCCCCACCACCCCCTCCGGCCACTTCCTCCGCGAGACCGCACTGGTCCGGCTACGCACCCGCCTGGGCAACGCCGACATCACGCCGATCCACCGACTCGACCGCGAGACCGCCGGGGTGGTCATGTTCTCCGCCCGCGCCGACACCCGCGGCGCCTACCAGTCCATGTTCGAGCGGAGAGAGGTCACCAAGGTCTACGAGGCCGTCTCCGCGCGCCCGCCCGGGTGGGACCCGGCCGCGCCGTTTCTCGCCGGCCGCCCGGCACCCGTGACCCACCGCGAGCACATCCGGTCGCGGCGCGGCGAGCTGCGCGTCACCCTCCACCCCGGGCTACCGCCCAATTCCGAGACCCTCGTCGACGTGCTCCGGACCGGACACAGCGCCTCAGGGCGGCTCGTCGTCCAGACTCTCCTCCGGCCCCGCACGGGGCGGCTCCACCAACTGCGCGTGCACCTCGCCGCGCTGGGGATCGGCATCCTCGGCGACCGGCGCTACCCCGACCTGCTGCCCGAGGCCCCCGACGACCCCGACCTGCCGCTGCAACTCCTCGCCCGCGAGCTCGGGTTCACCGACCCAGTCACCGGCGAGCCCCGACGGTTCGCCACGCGCCGGACCCTCACACACGCCCCCGTCAGCGGCGCCGCTGGAACGTCAGGTGCGTGACGCCGCTGGGCGACGGCGTGGGCGCCGACCACGGGCCGGTCGGCGAGCCCGCCCGCGAGGCCCCGGGGCGGGAAACAGGGACCGCGCGTTCTCACCCGTCGACGTCACCCAGATGGTGTTCGACGTCGTGCACGATGTACTGGCACAGAGAGGCGACGGTGAAGACGTAGCCGTCGCCGCGTCGACCGGTCCTGTCCCGGTCCGCGGGGCCGACGCGGTCGAGAACCTTCAGCGTCCGAGCGGTGGTGGCGTCGAGTCGGCGGGCGAGATCGTCCGGGTCGCTGCGCCAGTACCCGTGCTCGACGACCGCCGCCTCGCCGTCGAAATCGTCGTAGGTCGGCTCGGCTCGGTCGAGCATCGCCGCTATGCGGTCCCCCAGGACTTCGATGAGGTCACGGCAGTGGCCCGCGTACTCCCGCGGCGACCACACCCGCGGCGACGGTCGCCGCTCGACCCCGGTCCGCCGGAGGACGGCGAGCCACCGGTCGCGGGCGGAAGCCAGTCGGTCGCTCGTGAAAGCCGGGTCGTGAGGCCGGTATCCACAGTCGTCACAGCCGGACTCGAGAACGGTCGTCCAGTCTTTCGTGTCCGGCAGCGATGGTTCGGGAGGGGTGTCCATGCCTCCACCGTCTCACCCTGGCAGCGGGCCCGCGGCCTGATCGGCCCGGTCGGCGACGTCAGCCGTTCTCCGGGAGCCAGTCGACGAACCGGTCGGCGGAGGCCTCGGCGAGCCACATCTGCCAGAGCGGGCCGAAGGACACCCGGCGCACACCGAGTTTCTTCAGGGCCGCCAGGTCGCCGGCGCCGTGTCCCTTCACCGGATGGGCGGTCGCGTTGAGGGGGATCGTCACCGCCTGCACGAGACGCGTCAGCTGATCGGCGGTCGTCACGCCCACCGGGTACACCGATCGCGCTCCGGCATCTTCCATGAGCGCGATACGGGCCTCGGCTTCCGCCACCGGGTCCGGGAAGACGTCCGTTCCCAGCTTGACGGCATCGGTGCGTCCGTTGATGACGAAGGGAACCCCGGCGTCATCAGCCGCGCGGCGAGCGGCGGCGATGTAGTCAGCGTGCTCCTGACGGTCCCGGACGCGTTTGCCCTCGCGGTGCACGACGTCCTCGATGTTCGCGCCGACGGCCCCGGCCTCGAGCAGGCGGGTGATCAACTCGGCAGGGTCGAGACCGTAGCCCGACTCGACGTCCGCGCTGACGGGAACGGACACCGCGTCCGTGATCCGCTTGACCACGCGCAGGTACTCGGAGAAGTCCATCTTCTCCCCGTCCGCGCTGCCGATCGCGTCGGCGACGGGGTGGCTGCCCACCGTCAGTCCCTTGAAGCCGGCATCGGCGGCGACCCGGGCGCTCCAGGTGTCCCACACGGTCGGCAGGACCGTCAGTTCACCCGATTCGTGGAGCTCGGCCAGCGTGGTTGCTCGTGCACGTACGTCGGGCATCTCGATCCTCCTCTGGAACGGGAACTTTCACCTCCCGACCCTACGCCGGTGGCCGAGCGCGCGGACCACCGTAGAGTGATCCGTATCACACGTCGCCGCGCGCACTCCGGAGGTCACCATGAACCACGTCTACAGCGTCACCGAGATCGTCGGCTCCTCGCCGGACGGAACGGACCAGGCCATCGCCAACGCGGTCGCGGAGGCGTCGAAGACCTTGCGGAACCTCGAGTGGTTCGAGGTCCAGTCCGTCCGCGGCAAGCTCGACGGCGGGGCGGTCGCCCACTGGCAGGTGACCATCAAGGTGGGGTTCCGGCACGAGTCCTGACCAGACGCGTCCGGCCACCTCCGGGTTCCCGCGGATCCATTTGTCCACAGGGCGTTCCGGCGGCTACACAGAACGCGCCGCGGGGCTGTCGCCGGCGCTCGGGAGCGCCGAGACTCGGGGCATGAGATTCGAGGACCTCCCCGACAACTGGAACACGCTCCCGCTCGACGACGCCCCGCTCGCCGCCGGCGTGATCGACCTCGTCATCGGTCACCACGACCGCGGCCGGAACACGATGCTCATCCTCCCGTGCGACGAACACGACGTCGGCCTTGCCGCCCCCATCCTCATCAGCGACGTGGACTGGCTGTGCACATCGCACGAGCGCCGCGACGCGATGGCCGTCCTGCCAGCCATCGCGTCGCCCGGATTCGTCGTCGGACTGTCCGCCAGGCACCGCCTCCCCGACGAAGTGGTGCGGGGCTGGCTGCGAACGATAGAGGACGAGCTGGATGCCACGGGGCAGGCGCTCCTGGCGCTGGGGGTGGCGGACGTGGACACCGTGGAGATCGTCGGCGGCCGCGCCGCGCGCAACGGCAGCCGCGCGTGAGTGGGCGGCACGCGGCCCGGTGAACCGCCTCTGACCACCGCTCGCGGATGACAGGAACCCGGCGTCCCGCCGCTACCATCGACCCTCGTGCCCGACAACTCGCAGTCCCCGGGAACGGGCAGCATCGTCGACTACTCGGCGCTTCCCGGGCCCGGGGGCCGCCGGTCGAAGCTGCCCGCCGTCGACTCACCGCGGTGGACCCTCAAAGTGGCGTTGTCCCAGCGTCCGTGGAGCTTCATCGCCTCCGGCGGCATGGCCGTGGGATTTCTCTGCAACGGGCTCACCCCCGTCGTCGTGGGCCGTGCAGTCGACGACGCGATCGCCACCGGCCGTCTGAACCGGCTCTGGTTATGGATCGGCGTGCTCGCCTGCGTGTTCCTGGTGGCGATGGTCGCCAACTGGACCGCACGCTTCATGTTGGTCCGCAGTCAGCAACTCGTCAGCCACGACCTGCGCACCGCGGTCACCGACCGCATCCAGGACCCGCGCGGGTTCGCGGGCCGGGAACGCACCGCGGGCGGCCTGCTGTCCATCGCCTCGTCGGACACCACGCGCGTCGGGGACATCGTCATGATGACCGTGATGCCCGTCGCCGAGGCGGCGGCCATCACATACGGCGCGGCGATGATGTTCACGATCAACCCGTGGCTGAGCCTGGCCACCCTGGTCGGCGGCCCGGTGTTGGTCATCGTGGCGCTTCGGGTGGCGCGGCCGCTGCAGCGCCGGTCGGTGGCGCGTCAGCAGGCGATCGCCCAGGCCGCGGCCACCGCGACCGACGTGGTGCAGGGGCTGCGGATCCTCAAGGGCCTGGGCGCCATCGTCACCGTCCGGAGGCGCTACGACGAGGTGTCGGACGACGCCTACCGCAAGACCGTTCACGCCGACGCCGCCGAGGCACGGCTCAACGGCGCCACCGAGGCGACCGGAGCCGTCTTCGTGTCCACGCTCGGGATCGCGGCGGGCGCGTTGGCGCTCGCCGGGCACGTCACTATCGGCGAGCTGATCACGGTGGTCGGCCTCACCCAGTTCCTCGTGGTCCCCATGACCATGTTCGGCCGCAACATCGCCTCCCGCTGGGCGTCGGCGGAGGCGTCCGGCCGACGGATACGCGAGGTGCTCGGCGCGGATTTCGAGCGTATCTCGGAGGCCGACGCCGCCACCACGGAGCGGTTCATCCGCGCCCTTCCGTCAGGCCTGACGGTCGTCGACGGCACCGACGCCGAGCTGATCCGCCTCCTCGAGTCACTGCCCCGCACGCGGGTGGCGGTCGTGCCCCACGCCGCCGACCTGTTCGACGGCAGCGTGGCGGACAACGTCCACCCCGATCGCGCGGCGGCGGAACACGCCCTGCGGGTCGCCTGCTGCGACGACATCCCCGACGGCCCCGACAAGCGGGTCGGTGAGAGCGGGCGGATGCTCTCGGGCGGTCAGCGGCAGCGCGTCGCCCTCGCGCGTGCCGTCGCGCTCGCCCCGGAGGTACTCGTACTGCAGGACCCCACCACCGCTGTGGACTCGGTGACCGAACAGAACCTCGCGGACAACATCGCCCGTGAGCGGATCGGGAAGACCACGATCGTCTTCAGCCCGGCCCCGGCGTGGAACGCCGTCGCGGACGCGCGGCTGACCGCACGGCGACTGCGCGAGACCGCGGAGGGTCTGCTCGTGGGGGCCGAGGGATGACGACGACGAGTTCGACACCACCCCTGAAGACCGACACCGCCCTGAGGTTTCCGGTCGCCTCCGCGGGCCAGGTCCGTCGCGAGGTGGCCCGGCAGCTCTCCCGGGTCCGCCACGCCCGGCGGTGGCTGGCGGTGGCGTTACTCCTTCTGAGCCTCGGGGCGACCGCGGGTGTGCTCATCCCCCAGCTGATGGGTCGGATCGTGGACCTGGTCACCGGTGAACGCGGGGGGTCGCTGTGGCAGATCGGCGGACTGCTGTTGGCGGCGGCGGTCGGCGGCGCGGCGCTCAGCGCATCCGGCTTCTACCTGGTGGCCCGGCTGTCCGAGCGGGTGATCGCCAACCTGCGGCAGGACATGGTCGGCACCGCGCTCGGACTGCCCACCCACCGGGTGGAGGACGCGGGCTCCGGCGACCTCGTCAGCCGGTCCACCGATGACGTGGCCGAACTGTCCTCGGCGGTCACCGAGACCGTCCCGACGCTGTCCACCTCGGCCCTGACGGTCGTGGCGACAGTGATCGCGCTGTTCGCCCTGGACTGGCAGTTCCTCGTCGTCCCCCTCGTAGTCGCGCCCCTCTATTACGTCGCCGCGCGCCGGTACCTCGGCAAGGCCCCGGGCCGCTACGCCGCGGAACGCGCGGCGATGGCCGAGCGGGCGCGACGGGTCCTCGAGGCCATCCGTGGCCGGGCGACCGTACGCGCGTTCTCGCTCGAGGGCCGGATGCACAACCGGATCGCCAACGCCTCCTGGGACGTGGTGCGCAAGGGCATCCGGGCCCGCACGACGATGCTCGTGCTCAACGTCTGGATGCTGGTGGGCGAGTTCCTCATGCTCGCGATCGCTCTCACGGTGGGCTACCACCTCGTCGCCACCGGCACCCTCACCGTGGGCGCGGTGACCGGGGCGGTGCTCATGATCATCCGCCTGCGGGGTCCGCTCATGACCTTCATGCGCATCCTGGACGTGGTCCAGTCGGGCTACGCGTCGCTGTCCCGCATCGTCGGCGTGGTGGTGGACCCGCCCGTGCCGGTGCCCGACAGCGGTGCCGAGCCGCCGCAGGGCCGGGTCGAGCTGCGCGGTGTGAGCTTCAGCTACGGCGGCTCGTGGGCGGTGCGCGACATCAGCTTCTCCATCGAACCGGGGCGGACCGTCGCGATCGTCGGTGCGTCGGGCGCCGGCAAGACGACGGTTGCCGCTCTACTGACGGGCCTCCTGGTCCCGGATGCCGGCGAGGTGCTCGTCGACGGCCACCCGGTGTCGTCGCTGTCCGACCGCGAGCGCATCGCCCGTCTGGCCACCGTCAGCCAGGAGGTCCATGTGTTCTCGGGGACCTTGCGCCAGGACCTCACCCTGGCCAGACCGGAGGCCACTGACGACGAGCTGCTCGACGCGCTGCGCCGGGTCAACGCCACCGCGTGGTTCGAGCGGCTGCCGGAGGGGCTCGACACGGTCGTCGGGGCGCGCGGGCTCCAACTGGATCCGGTCGCCGCGCAGCAGCTGGCCCTGGCCCGCGTCCTCCTGCTCGATCCGGCCGTCATCGTCATGGACGAGGCCACGGCCGAGGCCGGCTCGGCGGGCGCGGAGGCGCTGGAGCGTGCGGCCGACGAGGTCACCCGCGACAGGTCCGCCCTGGTGATCGCCCACCGGCTCGATCAGGCCTCTCGGGCGGACACCATCCTCGTGATGGACTCCGGACGGATCGTCGAGCGCGGCACCCACGACGACCTCGTCGCCCACGGCGGGATCTACCACCGACTATGGACCGCCTGGTCCGCCGGCCGGCGGGCGACCGCCGTGGACAGCGCCCCGGACCCGGCCTAGAACGGGCCCGACCGGGGTGGGCGACGTCGGGAAACCCGGCGAGCGAGCGCCAGTTGGACCACACTGCAGGGGAGGCCGCCTCGATTCCCGGGCCGTACGCACGGAACGGGGCGTCCATCGTCCCGCCGGGGGCTCCGACACCGTCGGTCCGACCCGGGGGATGATGGTGGGCGGCCAGATGGCGCAGTTCCACAAGAACACGATCAGCCCGAAACGAGAAGAGTCGACATCCATGACCCAAGGTCCCCAGAAGATCATCTACACCCTCACCGATGAGGCACCGCGGCTCGCGACCGAGGCGTTCCTCCCGGTCCTCCGCACCTTCGCAGCGCCCGCCGGTATCGGCGTCGAGACCAGTGACATCTCGGTGGCCGCCCGCATCCTCGCCGCGTTCCCCGAGCGGCTCACCGAGGAGCAGCGCGTCCCCGACAACCTGGCCGAGCTGGGTCGGCTGACCCAGGAGCCCGACACCAACATCATCAAGCTGCCCAACATCAGCGCCTCGGTGCCGCAGCTCACCGCTGCGATCGCCGAGCTCCGGGAGAAGGGGTACGACCTCCCCGATTACCCGTACGACCCCAAGACGCCCGAGGAGAAGGAGATCGCCGAGCGATACGGCTCCTGCCTCGGCAGCGCGGTGAACCCCGTGCTGCGCCAGGGCAACTCCGACCGGCGCGCGCCGAAGGCGGTCAAGGAGTACGCGCGGGCGAACCCGCACTCCATGGGCAAGTGGTCGATGGCGTCGCAGACCCACGTCGCGCACATGACCCACGGCGACTTCTACGCCGGCGAGAAGTCCATCATCCTGGACCGCGCCTGCGACGCCCGCATGGAGATCGTGACCCCGGACGGCGAGACCCATGTCCTCAAGACCGTGCCGCTCGAGGCCGGCGAGGTCGTCGACTCGATGTTCATGAGCAAGAAGGCGCTCCTGGACTTCTACGAGGAGCAGCTCGACGACGCCAAGGAGACGGGCGTCATGTTCTCGCTCCACGTCAAGGCCACCATGATGAAGGTCAGCCACCCGATCGTGTTCGGTCACGCCGTCCGCGTGTTCTACAAGGACGCGTTCGCCAAGCACGGCGAGCTCTTCGACGAGCTGGGCGTCAACGTGAACAACGGGATGGGCGATCTCTACGACAAGCTCGAGTCCCTGCCGACCTCCAAGAAGGAGGAGGTCATCGAGGACATCCACCGCTGCCACGAGTCGCGCCCGGAGCTGGCGATGGTCGACTCGGCCCGCGGCATCACCAACTTCCACTCCCCCTCCGACGTCATCGTCGACGCCTCCATGCCCGCGATGATCCGTATCGGCGGCAAGATGTACGGTGCCGACGGCCGTAAGAAGGACACCAAGGCCGTCATCCCGGAGTCCACGTTCGCGCGGATCTACCAGGAGATCATCAACTTCTGCAAGACCAACGGGGCGTTCGACCCGCGGACCATGGGCACCGTGCCCAACGTCGGCCTGATGGCGCAGAAGGCCGAGGAGTACGGCAGCCACGACAAGACCTTCGAGGTCCAGCACGGCGGTGTGGCCAACATCGTCGACGCCGCCACCGGCGAGGTCCTGCTCTCCCAGAACGTGGAGGCGGGCGACATCTGGCGCATGTGCACCGTCAAGGACGCGCCGATCCGCGACTGGGTCCGGCTCGCCGTGGACCGCGCCCGCGCCTCGGGCATGCCGGCCGTCTTCTGGCTCGATCCGTACCGGCCGCACGAGAACAACCTCATCACCCTGGTGAAGAAGTACCTCGCCGAGCACGACACCGAGGGCCTGGACATCCAGATCATGTCCCAGGTGCGCGCCATGCGGTACACCCTCGAGCGCGCCTGGCGTGGCCTGGACACCATCTCGGTCACCGGCAACATCCTGCGTGACTACCTCACCGACCTGTTCCCCATCCTCGAGCTGGGAACCAGCGCCAAGATGCTGTCGATCGTGCCGCTGATGGCCGGCGGCGGCCTGTACGAGACCGGCGCGGGCGGCTCCGCGCCCAAGCACGTGCAGCAGCTCGTCGAGGAGAACCACCTGCGCTGGGATTCGCTCGGCGAGTTCCTCGCGCTCGGCGCCAGCCTCGAGGACGTCGGACGCAAGTACGACAACCCCAAGGCCGCGATCCTGGCCCGGACGCTGGACACCGCTACCGGCAAACTGCTGGAGAACCGGAAGTCCCCGTCGCGGGAGACCGGTGAGCTCGACAACCGGGGCAGCCAGTTCTGGCTCTCGCTGTACTGGGCCCAGGAGCTGGCCGCGCAGTCCGACGACCCAGACCTGGCGGCCCACTTCGCGCCGCTGGCGGGCAAGCTCGACGCTGAGAAGGACACCATCCTCGGCGAGCTCCTCGAGGTGCAGGGCAAGCCGGTCGACCTGGGCGGTTACTACCAGCCCGCGATCGACAAGCTGAAGGAGGCGATGCGTCCGAGCGAGACGTTCAACGCCGCCCTCGCGAGCATCTCCGGCTGACTTCCACGCCGCAGCCGCACCGCACCCCGGGCCCGCCCCGGGGTGCGGTGCGCCATTTCCCGGGAGAATCGAGAGACCGACGTTTCCGACGCGACCGACTACCCGGCCCCACGACACGTGTGGCCACTCCTGCTCGCCGCGGTGGAGGACCTCCATGACCGGGGGTTCGCCGGCATCCGCGCCCTGCCGTACTTCGGTCCCGTCGGCTACTGGCGACTAGAGGTCACCACCGCCGACAACCTCCCGAACGGGGTGGATCTCCCACCCAGGGACGAAGACGCGGTGTTCCGGGCCACTGAGGGCGCCTTCCCCCACGTCGGGGACCTCACCGTCTCGATCCGCACGAGCGCGCGGGACGTGGCGGACGAGATCCTGCGCGGCCTCGGCTCCCCGAGCCAGGTGCGGTACTTCAACGATGCCGACTACTGCCGCTGGTTCGCCGCGATGAGGCACCGTGCCGAGGAGATCGGCGCTCCCCCGTCTGCCTTCGAGGACTTCCACTCCGGCTGGCGCTGCGGCACGGAGGAGATCGACCCGCCGCCGGGGTGGGCGGGCGCCACGTAGGAGTGACGTCAAGAGAAGATGTTCAGCTGTCGAGCGCGGCCTTCATGCAGCGCATCGCGGCCAGCGTCTTGGGCACGCCGATGTAGGGCATCAGGTGCACGAAGCACTCCGCCACCTGCTCCCGGCTCATCCCGGCCACATCGATGGCCGTCTTGATGTGGCCGGTGAGTTGCGGCTCTGTCCCGCCCATCGCGGCCAGGGCGGCCATGTTGAGCATCTGGCGATCGCGGAGCTCCAGGCCGTCCCGCTGGTAGGTTCCACCGAACACCGCGCCGACCACCCAGTCGGATGCCCCGGGCGCGAACTCGTCCAGCTGCTGCTTCCATGCCGCCGCCGACTCCGGGGACTGCGTCTCCTCGACGAACCGGTTGCCCTTGTCCATGCTCAGTTCCACGGTGATACTCCTCGACGGATCGGCGAATGTCCTGGTCAGGCTAACAGGGCAGCCCGTAGGCCCGTCCCGGCCAGGTACGGGGTGGCGGACCCGCAGGGCCCCCATGAACCGGTCCATTACCCGGACGCGCTTACGCGACGACGCGGAATCGTGATAGCTTCGTTCGTCGGCTTCACAGCCGTACTCAAGCATCGATGACACGACACGCGAGGGTCCACGCAGGGACCTTCTGACACGGCACGGTCGATCAACCCCACCCGCCGGACGTCAGGAGACTCCTTGTCCTCATCCCATACTGCCCCTGCGCCTGTCCCCGGCCGTGCCGGTTGGATGATCGCGGTCGCCGCCGCCGCGGCGTTCCTCGCCACCTTCAACGAGGCCTTCCTCAACGTCGCCTTCACGCCGATCATGAACGACTTCGGCGTCGACGTGAACACCGTGCAGTGGCTCACCACCGGGTATCTGCTGGTCGCCGCCGTGTTCGTCCCTGTCTCGAACGTGCTGTACCACCGCTTCCCGACCCGGCAGTTGTTCGTCTCGGTCGTCGCGGTCATGGTCATCGGCTCGATTATGGGTGCCCTCGCCCCGTCCTTCGAGGTACTGCTGATCGCCCGCCTGCTCCAGGCCATCGGGACGGGTCTGCTCACCCCGATCGGCATGAACATCACGCTGGCCGTCTCGCCCCGCGAGAAGCTCGGGCTGAACATGGGCATCATGGCCGCGATGACCACCCTGGGGCCTTCCCTGGCGATCGTGCTCTCCGGCGTGCTGCTGACGTTCGCCCCGTGGACCACCCTGCTGTGGGTCTTCGGCGCCTTGACCCTGCTCGTCCTGATCGCGGGCGCGATCGCGCTGCGCACCGTGGCTGACCTGGGCCGCCCCGTACTGGACATCCCGTCGTTCCTGCTCGTCGCGGTCGGCCTGGTCGGCATCCTCTATGGCATCTCGGCCGCGTTCGGCGGTGCTCCGGTCTACGCCGCGCTCTCGGCGGTCATCGGCCTCGCCGCTCTGTGGGTGTTCGTCGTCCGTCAGCGTCGGATCGCGCACCCGCTCATCGACATGCGACCGTTCTCCAACCGCGCGTTCGTCCTCGGCGTGTCGATGACCATGCTGGGCCTGGTGTTCGTCTTCGCGATGAACGTCGTGATCCCGCTGTTCCTGCAGGCGGCTCAGGGCATCTCGCCGCTGGGTGCCTCGCTCACCCTCGCGCCGGGCATCCTGCTCACCGTGGTCGCCGGGCCGGTGGCCGGCCGCCTGTTCGACCGGCACGGTGGCCGCTGGTCGATCCCGCTCGGCTTCCTCGTGATGGCGGTCTTCGTCACCGGCGTCGGCATCGCCGCCGGGTACTCGTCGATCCTGCTCTTCGGCCTGCTCTACATCCCGGCCGTCCTGGCCACCGCCCTGGTGATCGGGCCGTCGCAGACCTTCGCGCTGTCCAGCCTGGACCGCGACTCCGCGCCGCACGGCGTGACCGTGGTCTCGACCAGCTTCCAGATCGCGGGCTGCGTGGGCACGTCGCTGGCCGCCGGCATCTACGGCGCCGTCTCCGGCGCCAACCTCGACTCCGGGGGCGACGAGTTCGAGTCCCTGCTCACGGGCTTCCGCAGCGCCGTCGGTGTCGTCGTCATCGTCTCCCTCCTCGGGATCGCGCTGGCGTTCGCCGCGAACCGGGCGGCGCGCACCGCCCGCCCGTCGGCGTCCGAGACCGGGTCGCGCCCCGTCGACTCCGTCGAGTCGATCATGAAGACCGACGTGTACGCACTGTCCTCCACGGACACGGTCCTCGACGCCCTCACCACGTTCGGTGTCCGCGGCATCTCCGGCGCCCCGGTCCTCGACGCTGACGGCGCGCTGGTCGGATTCCTCTCCGACGGCGACGTCATGCGCTACCTGTCGGCGGCGCACCCGTCGTCGACCTCGATCTACTCCTACGCGATCGGGGCCGACGACGACCTCGTCGACGCGATGGCGGACCTCGCGGATCTCAACGTCATGCGGTTGGCCACCCGGGAGGTCGTGACGATCGACGCCGGAGCCTCGATCGCCGACGCCGTCGCCGCGCTCTCGGACGCACACCTCAAGAAGGTGCCGGTCGTCAGGGACGCAGGCGCGATGGTGGGCATCGTCAGCAGATTGGCGATCAACCGACTGGCCATCACCAGCTACCTGGACTCACGCGCCGGGTCGACGGAGTCGGCAGCCGTTCCCGCTCACTGAGCCGACACGCCCGCCTCAGCCGACCGCGCCCCCGCCGAAATGTTCCGACGGGGGCGCGGTGGTCTCTGTCAGCGTCCGCTGCGTACCGGCCTGCTGCGACGAGACCCCCGCCCGGCACCGCCCGTCGCCGGGGTGCCCAGCACCCGCCGCCACCGTTCCGGCATCGGCGCCGACACCACAACGTCGCGGCCGTCGGGCAGCGGGATGACCATCCTCGCGGCGTGTAGGTGGAGCCCGGAACCGCCACGCGACGCGACCACACTGTCGAACCGGGGGTCGCCGTACCGGTCGTCGCCGGCGATCGGATGTCCGGCGTGCTGCAGATGGACGCGGATCTGATGCTTGCGGCCGGTGAAAAGCCGCACGTCCACCAGGGTGGCCCAGTCCCCCACGCGCCTTCGGACCCTGACGTGGGTCTCCGCGCGCTGGCCCCGCGGGTCCACCACCACATCGGCGTCTCGCCTCCGGAGCGGCGCCTCCAGCACCCTGAGGTTCGCAGGCCACTGCCCCGCGACGATCGCCAGGTAATGCCGTTCGATCTCCTTCTCCCGATCGCGCAGCATCTCGTGGAGATGACGCAGCATCGGCGGGGTCTTGGTAAGGACCAGGACCCCGGAGGTGTCGCGGTCGAGCCGGTGGCCCAACTCGAGACCGGGCAGGTCGGGGCAGAGGAATCTCAGCGTCTCGATGACGCCGGCGGGCATATCCGAGCCTCGGTGCACGGCCACCCCGGCGGGCTTGTCCACCACCAGTAGGTTCGAGTCCTCGTAGAGGACGGCCTTGGCCATCCGGTCGAGTAGGGCGGTAGGTGGCCGCGTCACCGTCGTGGCGGGGGCCCCGGCTTGCATCGCGGGGAGGTCGATCACATCGCCCTCGGCGAGCCGGTAGTTCTGCTCGGCTCGGTGACCGTTCACCCGCAGCCGGCCCTGGCGCAGAAGCTTGAACAGCAGCCCCGCCGGCACACCCCTGAGCTGGGATCGCAGGAACTTGTCCAGCCGACGGCCGGCGTGCCCTTCATCGACGACAATGGTGGCGGCCGGTCGCGAGACCGTGGTCGTGGCCGGGACGGGGGTCGGCGCGGTCAGACGGCGGGCGGGCGGGGGCCGGCCGCCTGCCGCGCGCTGTGACGTCATTTCGGCGGGCTCAGGGCAGCCTGGCGCGGTTGAGCGTGCTCAGGTCCTCGTTGACGTCCGAGAAGATGGCACTCACGTCCGTGATCCCGAAGCCTGCGAGACGCTCGGTGTGCATCGCGACGTAGGCCTCGGCGTTCGCGCGGGTGTCGAAGAGATAGATCCCTCCGGACCGGCCGGCCGATTCGTCCTCGATCCACACCTTCCAGAGGAAACCCGGCTCGGCGTTGATCGACTCCGCCAGCCCTCGGAACGCCTCCGCCATCTCCGCGCCCCAGGGGCCGCGCATCGAGAAGTTCACCTGTACCACTACAGCCATCGTCGCCCTCCCGGCCCGTCTCGAAACACCAGGATACCGCTGGTGGATGGATCAGCTTTCCGGTGAACCGACGTCCTCCGCCTGACCGGGGTGCGGAGCGCGGGCCTGCGCCTCAGCCCACACCCGTCGCCAGTGCTCGGCGAGCGAATCAATGGTCTCGTGGGCGTTCAGCCCGCTGGGCTGCGGCACGACCCACAGCTCGACGCCCTCCGGCCACCCGGGCAGTGTCGTGCTGTCCTGCCTTCCCACGGTCGCGCCGGGGCGGGAGAACGCGGTCCGGAACGCGGTGATCCCCACGATGGCCACGACCCCCGGGCGCAGCATCTTCGCGCGCTCCGCGAGACGCGCTCCACCTTCCCGCAGCTCCTCGCGGGAGAGCTCGTCCGCGCGCGCGGTCGCGCGCCCGACGAGGTTGGTGATCCCGATGCCGGCCGCGAGGAGTTTTCCCTCGTCCGCGTCGGAGAGTCCGGCCGAGGCGTCGACGAGGTCGTCGGTGAGCCCGGCGCGATGGAGAGACGGCCAGAAGCGGTTGCCGGGCCGTGCGAAGGGCGCGTTGACGGCCGCGGTCCAGAGGCCGGGGTTGATGCCCACGATGAGCAGCCGTAGCGCGCCGGGGTCGACCGGCAGGACGTCGTCGACGCCGTCCTCTTGCAGATCGGCGAAGGCGGCGAGATCCTGCTTCGTCGGTCGCCGACCCCGCAGCGGGGAGGGCCGCCGGGGTCGCGCCCTCACGCCCACGGCGACAGCGTCACACCCGTCGTGGGCGCTGCCGGACTCACGCCTCGAGCACGTAGCGGAGGATCTCCACCACCTGGTCGGTGGTCGTGCACCAGGCTTGGGCCTCCGCGTCGACCTCCTTGAGCGGGTGGACGATCTCCGCATCGTGGAGCGTCACGTAGGGCTTGCCGAGGGCCGCGCAGTAGCCGGCGTCGAAGGCGGCGTTCCACTGCTTGTACTTCTCCCCGAACCGCACCACCACCAGGTCGCTCTGCTCGATCAACGTGCGCGTACGAATCGCGTTGACCTTCGCCGACTGGTGGTCGCGCCAGAAGGGGCTGTCGGTCTCGCCGAGGTGGTCGCCCGCGCCGTCGCTGGCCGGGTGGTCGGTGACCGGCGCGGTGAAGGTGACATCGAGGCCCGCGGCCGTTGCGCCGCTCCGGATCTGGTCGCGCCAGTCAGTGTGGATCTCGCCGGACAGGTACACGGTGAAGCTCATGACCACACCATCCATGAGTGCGGCGACCGCGGCAACTTCACCCCCGCGAGCCTGAGAATCGACTCATCTCCTCGCCAGAACGTCACCCGTGGCGGCCGTGCCGGTCAGGCCCCCAGTGCGATGCGGTGAGCTCGATGTGGGGAGGACTGTGATCAGGCGGGCAGCGTATCCGCGCAGTTGCTGTGGCGGCGCAGACTGGCACGGCTCCCCCGGGCACGACGGTCGGCCCGGGGAAGCCGTGCTCCCCGCTACCCGATCAGGTACGCGAAGCCCCGGCCGGACTCTTCGAGTCCGCGGAGGAATCGTCTCGTCCGGTTCACGTAGTGGTCCACGTACTCCGCTTCCGACTCGTTGCCCGGCTCATCTCCGTCACGAGGGGGCAGACAGGGAACGAAGTCCGCACGGGTGAGTGTGTCCAGATCATCGGCGATCGGGGCGACGTCCTCTGGCGGGATCGCCCGAACCCACGGCAGCCACCCTTCCCAGTTCGCAAGCGGCGTCACGTCGCCCTCGAACATGCGATACGCCGGGCGGGGTTCGTCAGTCGGATCAGACGGTGACGTCATCAACTGCAGATTTCTCCACGCCTTGTCCAGGTAGAGCATGTCCTCCTCCCGAGGGCCCTGTCGAAAGTCGGTCGCGGCGACCGTGGACCCGGGCGGAAAACCCCAGGCATCCGCCAAGGGGTCGGCGCTGATGTAGGCGCGCGGGTCGGCGAGCACGCCCTGGGTGGCGTCGGCGTCGAAGGCATATGCGTAGTAACGGATTCCCATGAGCCCAGCATCGCGGAGAGCGACGTGCTGAGAAGCTCGTGCGCGGCCACCTGTGGATGAAGGATCCGGCTTCGGCTCGCCTGTGGAGAACCAGCGGGCCGGTCACGCTGTGGTGTAGGCGACGAGCGCTGAACAGTAAGCCGAGACTCCGACCCGCGTCACGGCGAGTCGAGTAGGTCGATTCCGTAGTCCGCGACGACGGCCCGTACCTCGGCCAGGTAGCGCAGCGCCTGCTCGGTGAGCGGAATGCCGGAGTGGCTGATCCAGCCGATCTCGATGCTCTCGTCCACGTCGAGCGGGATCGCCACGATCTCCGGGTCGAGGTCGTCACTGATGATGCCGGTCGAGATGGTGTACCCGTCGAGTCCGATCATCAGATTGAAGATGGTCGCGCGGTCGGCGACCCGGATCTCCCGCTTGCTCGACAGGGTGGAGAGGATCTCTTCGGCGAAGTAGAACGAGTTGTTCGCCCCCTGGTCGAACGTGAGCCGGGGCAGGTCGGTCAGGTCACCGAGCGTGACCCGCTCGCGGGCGGCCAACGGGTTCTTCCTCGAGATAAAGATGTGCGGGACCGCCGCGAAGAGCGGGTGGAAGACGAGACCGGAATCGCGCAGGAGTTTGTCGATGACCTTCCGGTTGAAGTCGTTGCGGTACAGGATGCCCACCTCGCTCCGGAGCGTCCGGACGTCCTCGATGATTTCCCAGGTCCGCGTCTCGCGAAGAGAGAACTCGTACTGCTCCACGTCAGCGGACCGCACCATTCTGATGAACGCCTCGACCACGAAGGAATAGTGCTGCGCGGAGACCCCGAGCAGTCGGCGGGACGGTGGCTGGCCGAGATACCGCTGCTCGAGCAGGGACATCTGCTCGACGACCTGTCTGGCGTAGCCGAGGAACTCCGCACCCTCCTCGGTCAGCGTCACACCCCGGGCGGACCGCGAGAGCAGCGTGCGCCCGACCCTGGACTCGAGGTCCTTCATCGCGGCGGACATGGTCGGCTGGGCGACGTAGAGGAGCTCCGCCGCGCCCGTGATCGACCCCTCCGCCGCGACCTCGATGAAGTACTCCAACTGTTGCAGCGTGATGCCCCTGGATGCCCTGCCCATAGGCACAGACTATAGAGACGCATAGCAAACGGTAGTTACCCGATGCCTGAACTGGGGCTGCAGGATGAGGGCACAGATTTTCCGCAAGGCCGAGCCCGGCCGATCGAGACCCGCATTGGATGTACATGTCGGACGACTTCGCGTTCAGCATCACCACCACCCGCTTCGACGAGGACTACTCACCGTCGGAGAATTCCCGCACCACCACGAACTTCGCCAACCTGGCACGGGGCGAGCACCGCCGGCAGAACCTCCGCCGCGCCCTCGCCATGATCGACGACCGGTTCAACGGACTCGCCGGCCGGCACGACCCGAGCCAGGACCGCTACACCGTCGAGCTGGAGATCGTGTCCGCGGATCTGCAGTTCACCTCGGCAGGCGAGAGCCAGCGGTTCCCGCTGATCGAGGTCCTGGACGTCCAGATCCTCGACCGGGACACCGGTGAGCGTCACCCGGGCATCGTGGGGAACAACTTCTCGTCCTACGTCCGGGACTACGACTTCAGCGTTCTCCTGCCGGCGGCCAACGAGAACACCGCTGAGTTCACCGTGCCCGACGACTTCGGCGACCTGCACGGCAGACTCTTTCAGCGCTTCGTCGCCTCGGAGGCGTACCGGGAGCGCTTCTCCGCGGAGCCGGTTATCTGCATCAGCGTGTCGACGAGCCGGACCTACCGCCGGACCGGACACCACCATCGCGTCCTCGGTACCGAGTACCAGCAGGACGACTTCTCGCTGACCGACGAGTACTTCGCCCGGATGGGGCTGGAGGTCCGGTACTTCATGCCACCGGGCGGCGTCGCGCCGCTCGCGTTCTACTTCCGCGGTGACCTGCTCCACGACTACACGGACCTGCAGCTCATCGGCACCATCAGCGTGATGGAGACCTTCCAGAAGATCTACCGTCCGGAGATCTACAACGCTCACTCCCCTGCCGCGGACGTCTACCGCCCGACCCTGGATCACGGCGACTTCTCGCCCACCCCGATCGTGTACGACCGCGAGGAGCGCAACCGGCTCGGCAAGGCGCAGGGCAGGTTCACGGAGGAAGCCCTCATGAAGCCGCACCGAGCGCAGCTCGAACAGTGGGCCGCCCGCTACCCGGTGCTCGTCGGATGAGCACCAGAGGAGAGTCGATCATGTCCCCGATCCTGCCCACCACCACCGTCGGCAGCCTGCCCAAGCCGTCGTGGCTAGCACAGCCGGAGACCCTCTGGTCGCCCTGGAGGTTGGAGGGCCCCGAGCTGATCGAAGGTAAGCAGGACGCGCTGCGTATCGCCGTGAAGGAGCAGAGCGATCGCGGCATCGACATCGTCAGCGACGGCGAACAGACCCGGCAACACTTCGTGACGACCTTCATCGAACATCTCGACGGGGTCGACTTCGAGCAGCGCGAGACCGTGCGCATCCGGAACCGCTACGACGCCAGCGTGCCCACCGTGGTGGGCGCCGTGAGCCGCGAGAAGCCGGTCTTCGTGGACGACGCGACGTTCCTGCGGCAGCAGACCGACAAGCCCATCAAGTGGGCTCTCCCCGGGCCCATGACGATGATCGACACGCTGTACGACCGCCACTACTCCAGCCGCGAGGCGCTGGCGTGGGAGTTCGCGGCGATCCTCAACCAGGAGGCGCGAGACCTCGAGGCCGCGGGGGTCGACATCATCCAGTTCGACGAGCCGGCCTTCAACGTCTACTTCGACGAGCTCAAGGACTGGGGCGTGGCGGCCCTGGAACGCGCGGCCGAAGGACTGCGCGCCGAGACCGTCGTCCACATCTGCTACGGCTACGGGATCAAGGCCAACACCGACTGGAAGGCGTCGCTCGGCTCGGAGTGGCGGCAGTACGAGGAGTCGTTTCCCCTCCTGCAGCAGTCCGGTATCGACATCATCTCTCTGGAGTCCCATAACTCCCGCGTCCCGATCGACCTGGTCGGGCTACTGCGCGGCAAGAAGGTCATGCTCGGGGCGATCGACGTGGCGAGCGAGAAGGTCGAGACTCCTGAGGAGGTCGCGGACACGCTCCGCAGCGCGCTCGAGTTCGTGGACGCGGACAAGCTCCTGCCGAGCACCAATTGCGGCATGGCGCCCTTGTCGCGGGACGTCGCACTCGCGAAGCTCAGCGCACTCAGCGCTGGAACACGCCTCGTCCGCGAGGAGCTCGTCACCTCTCACGCCTGACGGATCGGGCCGGGTCTGCGAGCGCCGGCCCCGCCCTGCATGCGATGCCCCCGACCGCCACGACCCCGGGCCACCAACGACCGCCGCGGCACTCCGGTCAGCGCCCCGCCCGATCTCCGGAGAGGTCGAGGCCGCCGAAGTAGTGCGCGAGGACGAATGCCATGGCGACGCCGCCGGTGGCTGCAGCGGCCCTGTCCTTCGGAGATCCCACGCGGCGTGCCAGCGCGCCACCCGCCGCGAGATTGAGCACGCCCCAGGCCACGTTGTGCAGTGGCGGGGACAACCCGACTCCCGGGGGCGTGGCGAAGGGCGTCGGGAACCGCTCGCCGGTCATTCCCTTGACCGTGTGCGGCACGGCGTCGGCGAGCAGGGCGCCGCCAAGGCCCGCAGCGATCACACCGGTCACCTCGCGTAGAACAGTCACTGGCTCCCCTCTCCGTCTGCGCGACCGGCTCCGCGCTCCCCGGCGACGCTGGACCTCTTGCGCTGCCGCCTGCGGTACGGGCCGACCTTCACGAGTCTGACAGAGATCCCCGGACGTCGTACCGGGCAACCACGAAGACGCGGTTGCGATCGCACCCCTTCAGCTCGAGGTCGAACGCGCCGCCGAAGAGTGGCTTGCCCGAACCGAGGGTCACGGGCGCGATCGAGACCACCACCTCGTCGAGCATCCCCGCCCCGGCGAACTCGGCTGCCAGCCCGCCGCCACCCATCACCCACACATCGCGACCACCGGCCGCGGACTCCAGCGACTCGCGGTGATCAGACGGGGCGCCCGCGACAAAGGAGACGTGGTCATTCACCGCCTCCAGCTCCCGGTGGGTGAACACGAAGGTGGGGATCTCGGGCAACCAGTCACGGTCGTGTTCGAGCACCCACGCGTACGTGGACGCCCCCATGACCTGCGCCCCCACCTCCGTGAGGAACGCGTCGGTGCTGCCCGGCCCGTTCTCGTCGATGTCCTGCTTGAACAGCCAGGCCAGCGAGTGGTCGTCGTCCGCGAGGAATCCGTCGAGGGTCGTGGCGGTGGAGTAGCGGTAGCGGGTCATGACAGTCCTCCTGAGGCGCGGCGGTGCCACATGATCGGGTCGGGATCGAGGTGCCTGATGTCGACGCCGGCCTGCGCGAGCATCCAGCGCGCGAGCTGGCGGCGGTGGGCCGAGAACGTGAGGGTGTGGGCGACGATCTGCGACAGCAGGAACGACTCGGGTGGGTCACAGAGCGCGTCGACCACCCGGTCGCCCCACGCGCCACGGCGTTCCACATCGCGTGTCATGGCCAGCCACCGCGCGGCGATCTCGGAGTGCCGCCTGCGGAGACTCGCGACGTCGTCCTCCACGCCGAGGTCCGGCTCGTCCTCCCCCTCGATGCACGCGAGCCAGGGCAGCTTGTCCAAGGCCAGGTGGTGCAGGACGTTCGCGAGCGTCGTCTCGTCACCCGCCCACTCGAGCACCCTGTGTCCCGGCAACCTCTCGGGCCGGAACTCGTCGTCGTCAACCCCCTCGGCGGCGGCGAGCACCGCGGCGGTGTCGTCGAGGTCGTGCCGGATCATCAAGGCGACGACGTCGCCGGCCGAGATCTCCCGTCCCGCGTCGACGTAGAGCACCGTCGGGGAGTGGAAATGGATGCCGTTCGGTGCAGGCAGCCAGTGGCCCCGGTCGTGTCGCGGCGGCATGGCGCCAGGAGGGCACCCGAACGCCCGCGAGAACGCGCGCGAGAATCCCTCGACCGAGTCGTATCCCGCTGCGAACGCCGCATCGGTGACGCTGCGTCCTCCTTGGATCTCCCAGGCCGCGCGCTCGAGGAGGACACGCCGCCGCATCGCCGCCGGCGCTTCTCCTGCCGCCCGGCTCACCTGACGACTGAAGTGGAACGACGACGAGTGGGCGTCCGCCGCGAGCGTGTTCAGGACTGCGCCGCCTTCGTGCTTGGCGAGAACGGCGTCGAGCAGCTCGCGGATGCGATCTCGTCCCGGGCGTCGTGCGGTCATGCTGTGATTATCAGTGGAACGGGGCGCCCTCGGCTTGACCGTTCTTGCTCGATGTCAGGCCGGGGGCCGCCAGAAGACTCGGCGTCAGGGCGACGGGCGGGAAGGACCTGCTGACCCGCCGAATCGCGGCGGCGCTGGACGGCGCCCTCTTCGACGAGCCACCGGCGCCCGCGCGCTCCGCGGGAGCTCAGCTCGCCGGCCCGTTGACGCTCCAGACGGTCATACCGCGGGGCCAGCGGTGCAGCCAGGTCGTCCGGGCGTGGTTCGTCGAGCAGGTGGGAGCTCACTTCAGCTTCGATGCCGAGATGCGCGCCTTCTTCGCCGGAACCGACGGAACGCACACGATGCAGGACGCACTCGATCACTACCGATCGACCCGCGGACGGGACGCGAAGCCGATCGACTCGCAGTTCGAGTACAACCGGTTCACCCGCGCGTGGCACGAGACTCACCCGACCGGAACCCGCGACAATGCGCGTCGGGCCTGGCGCGACTACCGCGAGCGACCGGTGGACCAGCGCGGACGGGCCTGACCCGCCGGTGCTCCCGGTACCCGCGGCCCCGCCACCGTTGCGCGATCTCAGACGTTGAAGCGGAACTCCCTACTGGGGCTTTGCTCTGCAGGCGCTGTGTTGACTGTTCACGGGATATGCGCTCTGACCTGCGGCGTCCGGACGGCTCGTGTTGCGTCTCCATGGGTTGCGCTGAATGCTGTGCGTACTCTCTGCGTACCCACCGCACTCAGCGGACTCCTCAACAGCAGGCGCTAGCCGGGTTGGGCCATCGCTTGCCACCACCTGCACTACTCTCACAGCGTGCAATCTCACGCTTATCGCCGGTGGGCCAGCAGCCGCAGCGACGCCCTGGATAGCTTGACCCATGTGCACCGCAAAGTGACTGGGGGGCGACGCGGCAGGCAGTACGCGACGCAGCACTACAACTTGACGATGTACGTCGCGCTCGCTGCTGAGTTCCAAGGCTTCTGCCGCGACCTACATGACGACATGGCGTTCGAGTTGGCGGCGTACGTCGACTCGTTCAGCCAGGCGTCGGGCAGCTTCAACGCGATGCTGCACGCAAATTTCGTTCGGAGTCGCAAGCTCGATCAGGGCAACGCCAATGCTGGAAACATGGGAAGTGACTTCCAGCTTCTCGGGCTCGCCCTGTGGCCCGGCCTTCGCGCTCGGAAACCCACCAAAGTCTCCGGATGGAACAAGGCCGTCGAGCACTTGAACGAGGTCCGCAACGGCGTAGCTCACAGCGACAAGGACAAGATCGCCAAAGCTCACGCAGACGAGCCGTTGATCTTGAAGAACTGGAAACGCAAGCGCCAGGTACTCGACAAACTCGCTCAAGAGATGGATGCTCTAGCTACGGACTACATGAACACTCTGACCGGCAGAGCACCATGGTGAGGAGGCGTCACCGATGACATCGCGACGCAGCTACAAGGTTGGCGACCGGGTGTTGGCGCCGTTCGGGGGCGGTCGAGCGCGGGGTCAGGTTACCGAGCTCAAGAACCACCGCGTATACGTCTCTCTCCGTCTCGAGGGAGCTGACGACTTCCTCCGGTCCGCATACAGGGCCGATGAGCTGGAACTCGCTTAACTGCGAAGGATGACCAGCGGGACCAGGAAGAGAATCTCAGCTCCTTCGCCGCAGTCGCGACGGAGGGTGTACGGCTCGACACTGCCGGTGTTCACGACTAGGCCCGACCTCATATAGGCGGGTCTGTTCGTAGCGAGCAGACGGTCTATACCGACATGGTGACCGGGCTAACTCTGGGTAAGGGGATCAGCACCAGCACCCCGTAGGGGTTCCGCATCTCTGGCAGTAACAATGACCAAATGTCCAGCAGCGCTCACCACACGCGGGGATAGTGGCGGTATGCCACCTGAACTAGTCAAAGGAATCGTTGTCAAACGATCGAACTTCACCAGCGACCGACACCCAATGGCTCACACGGTAGAGGAAACTGAGACAGGTCAGCTCGTCATCACGTTCGTCACACGTGAGCCCACGATCACCTATGAGCCCGGTGAATGGGAGAGCTACGGCCCCCCCGGATCCATGTAGACAACCTCGAGCCGCCCCTGTGGCAGGCGCTCTGTGTGTGCGAAGGACCTACGCCGGGCAATGTCCGCATACCCCCAGGTCAGGGGCACCCCCCAGGGATGCGGTGTGGATCAGGTCTGGTCGGGGGGATCGGACGCTACGCCATGGGGGCTTCCGTGAGGGGTGGAGGGAGACGGGTGCCACCCCGGGGTTTTTCGATTGCTGGAGAGATAATCCGGCTAGGCCGAGAAGTGCGAGATTGGGGCAGGACGGTGTCGGGTGCCACCCCCATATCCCAGACTCGTACACGTGCTGAGCATGTAAGCCGTGAGGCTTCCCTCGTGGGGGTACGGGGTGCCCGGCCATACGTGTGTGACGACCCCCGGCTACCCACCACGGGCCGGGGGTCGTCGGCCGCCGGAGTAAGGAGGGAGAACCTCCGGCGGGGTCTATGTGGTCACCCTCCGGTGAGGAACGGGTGACTGGTGGGTGTGTGCCAGCCGGGTGCGGTGTCGACTCCGAAGGCGCCGGTCGACTCGGCGGCGCACAGTGATTGCAGTACCTCAATCTCTGACGGCCAGAAGTTGAACCCGGTGCGCTGTCTGGTGTCGAGGGTCTGCCCGAACGGTCCGGCGGTGACCTGTTGGATTGCTCCGGCGCCGGCCTCTGCCCACCGTTGGACAGCGCCGGTCAGGGTCAGCCTGGCCTCTGCTCGTGCGGCGTCTCGCCCGTCCTCTGCCAGGCATGGCGCGATCCGTAGGGCTCGGGCGTTGGCGCCTGCCACCAGCGTGGCCACGAGCTCGTGTGACTGCACGCTGGTGGGCAGGTCCGCGGTGTTGAGGATCATTACGCCGCGGGTGCGGTGACGGTGAACACTCCGACCCGGTCGGGGTGCACGACGTTCTGACCGAACCGGAACGTGGCACGGACTCCGACACTGTCGCTCGAGAAGTACGCCTCGCTCGAGGTGGCGACCTTCACGTCTCCGACTGCGGACACCACGGCGCTGCGGTCGAGGATGAGTCCGTTGTCTCCGGTCATGGCCGGGGTGACGAGGACGGGCAGGCCAAGCAGCGACATGGTGGCGTCGGTGGTGCCGGCGCCCAGGAGGTTCTGAGCCGATCCGGTGCCGGTCTTGAACTTGCGCAGGGATGCCCATGCGGTAGGCGACAGGATGATGTGCGACGGGGTGCCGCCGTTGGCGCCGATCTGGGCGGCGAGGTCGATCAGCCCGTCGAGGTCCGCGGCGACCGCGCCACCGTCGATGATGTCCTCGATGTTGAGCAGGCCAGCGGCCGGGGTCATGGCGGGGGCCAGCGGTGCGGCCTGGTTGAGGAACGCGGTGTCGGCACGCTTGATGACGGCGCGGCGCACGGACTCGGACAGCATCGCTGCGGCGCCGTTCTGGGCGTACTGTTCGGCCGATACGCGGACGAGCTGGGCGACCTTGCCGGTGGCGACGGTGACCTCGGACAGGACCGGGTCGGCCTCGGGGATTTCGACTCCCTCGGCGACGAACTCGGCGGCGTCGTCGTCCACGTAGGCGACGCGCAGGACGGGCTCGTCTCCCTCGATGCGGCCGGCGACGGTGGAGGCTTGGAGGACGAGGGCGTCTCCGATGACTTCGGATGCGGCGAACGCGGTCACGTCGGGCGACCACGCCTTCGAGCTGGTGTTGGTGGTTTCGGTTGCCATGGTTGGCACCTTTCGGGAGAGGCGACGACAAAGGCCGCCGGAATCGGTTTCGATTCGTCGGCGGCCTCGGGCCTGTCCGGCGTCCCCCGCTGGGGGTCACGTCCCGCTGGGGTGGGCACCCGGCCCGGCATCTCAGCGTTGCCACTAAGTATACCGGACCGGGTATCAGATTACTTGCCGCCGAACGCGGCTTCCCAACTCTTCGACGGGCGGGGATTGGTCGACCTGCCCTCGCTCGGCACGTACGGACCGCGGGTGCCGATCCGCTCGAGTCCCAGGGTTTCGACGGCCTGGTCGGCTGCGGCCTTGACCTTCTCGTCGTCGAGTTTGCCGTCCTCGTCGAGCAGTTCCTCGAGGGTGACGCCGGATGCCCAGAATCCTTCAGTGGGCACCTTGTGAGCCTTGACCCTGTCGTCGACGGCGGCGCGGCGTAGTGCGGTCACCTGTTCGGCCAGGGCGTCCCGCTCGGCTTCAGTCTCCCGTAGCCGGGTGCGATACTTGGCCGCTTCCTTGCCTGCCTTGTTCTCGGGCTGGGCCTGGTCGTCGGCCGGGGCCTCTGTGGGCTCGGTGGGCTCGTGGGCCTCGGTGGTGGTGTCGTCGGTCATGGTCACTTCTCCTTCTCGATGGGGCCGGCCGCGATTCGGTCGGCCGCGGTGCGGAACTGTTGCTTGTAGGCGCCGGGGTCATCCGACTGTGCGACGGCGGGGCCAACGACGTACGTCGACATGGTCTGTAGTGCCGCCGCGAGGATCAGCCGGGCATCGTCGGCGTCGTACGCCGATAGGTGGTCTTGGATCAACTGGTGAACCGTGGCGGGGCCATCGGCAGCGGCGGCGCGTAGCGCGAGGATGCGGCCGGCGGTCACGTTCGGATCGGTCATGGGGTCTCCTTGGTCTCGGCGGCGTCGACGAGCTCGTCCGCCAGGCGCAGGGCCTCGCGGGGGTTCATCCGGTAGTTCTCCTTGTTCAGTCGCATAACGACGGCTCCACCGTCACGGCGAGCCAGGAACGAGACGTCGTTGGGTTCGCGGATCACTTGTTCTCCTTGGGGATGCGGACCGGCCGGCCGTTGCTGTCGTACGGAACGCCGCCCCAGATTCCGGCCCGCTCTCTGGGACGGGCATTGCCGGCGAAGTCGCGGCACTGGGCGAGGATCGGACAGCCGCCACACACCCGCTGGGCGGCTTGGACCCGCCCGAGGAACGTCGAATCGTCCTCACGCTCCCCAGGCGGATCGAACTTGTCCCACTGACCGATGCAGGCGGCACCCGTCCACCGGTCACGACCGGCCAGCAACTCAGACAACGGATTCATGCCGACTCCCGCCACGAACGACAGTCATGCCGAGATGCAGTCCGCTCAGTCAGCACCACCGAACAATCCGGCTCAGGACACGGCCACGAGGAGGGTGATGTCCTCACTGTCCCAACCCCTTCTTGTGCTTTGTCCTCATTGCTATGACTGGATGAATGAATGAATGAATGTGTCGCCGCTGACTCGTCAGCGACGTCGTTAGCGACTTTGCTGGGGTTTTGTGTTTGAGCCGTTTCGACGGACTCGAGCACCTTGTGAGTCCTCTCCCGCTTCTTGGCGGCGTTGACCCGGTCTCGCTCCCGCTTCGCGTTCTGCGCGGCGAGGGACTGCCGGATCTCCTCGCGGTGGTGGAGCAGTCGCACCCGAGTACCGACCACTTCCCAGACCCCGGCCGCCACAAGCGCGTTTCCGGCCTCTTGGGCGCGGGCACTCGTGGCGAACCGGGCGAGCTTCTTCTTGGGGAAGGAGCAGTCGTACGACTCCGTCGAGTAGACGAAGTGGACGGCCTGGGTGTGGGTCAGTTGGCAGGCGTCATCGAGGTCCTCGGGAAAGTCGAAGTTCACGAGGTCGTCGAAGAAGTGCGCGCCGAACTTGGCCCAGGTCATTACGCGGCGTCCTTCCTCCGGGCCTTGGCGGTTCCGACCCAGGTGCGGCAGATGCCGCCCGAGCGGGTCGGCCGGCGGCTGTACTCGAAGCCCAACGGCTCGATCAGGCCGCGGGTCGAATAGACGCGGAACAGGGCGCCCCACTGGCCGGGGTGGTGCGGCTCCGGCACGCCGAGCTCGGTCAGCGTCATCGAGTCGAACGGGCGCCCCTCGGCGGCGAGTAGGTCCATCACTCCGCAGGCGTGCTCTCGCCACTCCTCGGGGCCGTCCTCGTGGATCTGCTCGAGGTGGTCGGTCATGAGTGCTCCTCGAGGATCTCGGTCCAGGTGCCGGCGAGGGCGAGAAGGTCGAGCGCCCACCGGGTCAGGTCCGCGGGGGTCTCGGCCATGCCCTCACCGATGCGGACGCGGAGATCCATCCGACTGGACACGGCGTACTGATCGACCTCGAGAGAGGCGTTCAGCCCCTTGTGGTCGGCGTAGATCGCGTCCAGGTGACGGACGCAGTCGGTGCCGTCGTCGACGACCTCCCACGGAGCGCCCGTGTGGACGGTGGCGAACTCGGGCAGCGGCACGTCGTGGGGTCCCATGATCCGCCGGACCCTCGCCTGGTCTCGTGCGCAGTCGCGGACGTAGTCCACGAGTTCGGTGCCGGCGATGAGTCCGTCTTCGGACCAGCGGGCGAAGTCTGCGTCGAGCGTGGCGACGTCGGTGTCGGTGAGATGCTTGGCGGTTGCGTCGTCGAGCCAGGGACGGCTCGGGATAGACTTGGTCATCATGTCCTCCTGATTGGGTTGGGTGGGCATACGGACGCCTTCGGTGGACGCAGGAGCTGCAACTCCTCCGCCGGGGGCGTTCTTGTTTTCGGCGACGAACTTCGCCGGGGTCATGCGGGTCACGACGCCTTCTCGAACTGGGCGTCGATCCATGCCAGGACGTCGGACTCGCGCCAGTAGAGGCGGCCGCCGATCTTCGCTCCCTTGGGGGCGGTGCCGTTCTGGATCATCCATCGGAATGAGGCGGGGGTCTTGCGGAGCATCGCCGCGACCTCCTCGACGTTGAGCAGCGTGGGTGCCACTGGTCCTCCTGCGTTGTGCGCAGTGCAGGCCTGCCCTGCACGCAATTAAGTAGAGCATTGTTGACCTTGCGTGTCAAGCAATGAGAGACTGCTCCCTGTGCAGGAAGATATCGATGCCGAAGTCGGAGCACGGCTCCGCGAACTCCGCCTAGAACTCAAGTGGACTCAGCCCCAGATAGCCGAACTCTTGACGCGAGAACTCGGGAAGCGGGTAGACCCCACGATGGTCACCAAGACCGAGAAGGGCCGCCGGCCGATCCTCGCCTCAGAGCTATTCGCGTACGCCCGCATCTACGGCGTCAGCGTGGATCAGTTGCTTGTCCCAGAGGGGGAGATCCGGTTCGTGTACAAAGTGCTCGAAGCGGCAGACAAGCTTCGTGAGGCGGAGACCGAGCTTCTCGACATGGGGTCCGAGTACGAACATCGACGAGACCGGCTGAACTACGCCTTGTCTGAGCTGGAGGAGAACGTCGCGCCGGAGGACATCCCGGAGACGTTCATTGTTCGGTTGGGTCACGCCGCCTCTCTGCGGTCACGAGATATCACGAAGGTGTTCGCGGATCGTCTGGATCGAGAAGCGGAAGCGTTCTTGGGTTCCCATGCCGAGGAATAGACGCTCGGGAGTCGAGGATCTGTGGACCTCTAAGCGCACCGGAGAACCCACCCGGCTCCACGGTCAGGGCAAGCGGTGGCGAGCCCGCTACGTCGACGACAGCGGGCGGGAACACACCAGGCGGTTCCCCCGGAAGCGTGACGCGGAAGCATGGCTCGATGAAGTGACCGCGACCCTGGTCGTCGGGAACTACGTGCCCCCGGACCGCGGTCGCATGACGCTCAGCACCTACTACGCCGACTGGGCCACCAGACAAGTCTGGGAGTCCTCCACCGTGAAGGCCATGGATCTCGCGGCCGGCGGGGTGACGTTCGGCGACGTCCCGTTCTCCGACCTGCGGCCCTCCCACATACAGACGTGGATCAAGTCCATGCAGGACCGGGGCCTCGCACCGGGGACGATCCGCACCCGCTACAACAACGTGCGCACCGTCCTGAAGGCTGCGCACCGGGACCGCTACCTCGGGGCGGACCCCTCCGAGGGTGTGCCTCTCCCCCGTCGCCGTCGCGCCGACATGGCGATGACGATCCCCACCGATAAGGAGGTGCGAACGCTGCTCGAGGCAGCCGAGGAGGTGTTCGCGCCGTTCGTGGCCCTGTGCGCGTTCGCGGGACTCCGTCTCGGAGAAGCGGCGGCCCTGCAGACCGGAGACGTCGACTTCCTCCGAGGGGTTATCCGAGTCCGGCGCCAGGTCCAGCGGGCCAACGGCGGCCAGGTCGAGCTACGTCTACCCAAGTACGGCTCTGAGAGGGACGTAGCCGTGCCGAGGGCGCTGACCGACATGCTCGCGGCCCACACCACCAGGGTGCTCGCGGACGGCGAACCGGAAGCGTGGCTCTGGCCGGGCGAGCGCGGCAACCCGTGGCACCAGAACACCGTCGCCTACTACTGGCGCAAAGCCAGGCAGAAGGCGGGGCTCGAGTACCGGCTCCACGATCTGAGGCACTTCTACGCCTCCGGGCTGATCGCCTCCGGGTGCGACGTGGTGACCGTCCAGCGGGCCCTGGGGCACCGCTCCGCCACCGTCACGCTGAACACCTACAGCCACTTGTGGCCGGATGCCGAGGACCGTACGCGGGCAGCATCGAAGTCACTCATGGCGTCGGTGCTAGAAACTCCTGCGTACCCTCTGCGTACCGGAGGCCCTGTTTCATAGCCTGAACAGCGCGTTAGAGCAGGTATCACACGTTGAAGCGGAACTCCACCACGTCGCCGTCCGCCATGACGTAGTCCTTGCCCTCCATGCGCACCTTGCCGGCGGCCTTGGCGGCGGCCATCGAGCCGGCGGCGTCGAGGTCGTCAAAGGAGACGATCTCGGCCTTGATGAAGCCCTTCTCGAAGTCGGTGTGGATGACGCCGGCGGCCTTGGGGGCGGTGTCGCCCTTGCGGATCGTCCAGGCGCGCGACTCCTTGGGGCCGGCGGTGAGGTAGGTCTGCAGCCCGAGGGTGTGGAAGCCCGCGCGGGCCAGTGCGTTGAGGCCCGGTTCGGTCTGGCCGATCGACTCGAGCAGCTCCATGGCGTCCTCCTCGTCGAGTTCCTGCAGCTCGGCCTCCACCTTGGCGTCGAGGAACACGGCGTCGGCCGGCGCCACGGCGGCGCTCAGCTCAGCCTTGCGCTCGTCGCTCGTGAGCACCGACTCGTCGGCGTTGAAGACGTAGAGGAAGGGCTTGGCGGTCATGAGGTGTAGGTCGCGCAGGAGGCCGCGGTCGATCTCGTCCTGGGCCTTGAACAGTGTGCGCCCGTCCTCGAGCACGGCCTGGGCCTTGCGGATCTCCTCGAGCTGCGCCACCAGCGACTTGTCCTTGCGGGCGTCCTTCTCGATCCGCGGCAGCGCCTTCTCTATGGTCTCGAGGTCGGCGAGGATCAGCTCGGTGGCGATCACCTCGATGTCGGCCATCGGATCGACCTTGCCGTCGACGTGGATGACGTCCGGGTCGTCGAAGACGCGCACGACCTGGCAGATGGCATCGGCCTCGCGGATGTTGGCGAGGAACTTGTTGCCCATGCCCTCGCCGGTGCTGGCGCCCTTGACGATGCCGGCGATGTCGACGAACGACACGACGGCGGGCAGGATCCGCTCGGAGCCGAAGATCTCGGCGAGTCGGTCGAGGCGGGGATCGGGCAGGTCGACCACGCCGACGTTGGGCTCGATAGTGGCGAACGGGTAGTTCGCCGCGAGGACGTCGTTGTTCGTCAGGGCGTTGAACAGGGTCGACTTACCGACGTTGGGCAGTCCGACGATTCCGAGGGTGAGGCTCACGAGGCCACAGTCTACGGACCGCGGCCGGCGGCCCGCCCCCGCGGCCGTCGGACCATCACAGGGAGCGCACCGGCGCGGCCTCTGACAAGATGACTGCCATGAGCGACGAGCCGAAGCCGCATCCCCCCGTCGAGGATCAGGAACAGCACGTCGACCGGTCCGTACTCATCGGCATGGGTGGGCGATGGGTCACCGACTGGGCCCTTCGCCTGGCCATCCTGTTGGTCGCGGGATGGCTCATCTCGCGGATCGGCGGCGCGCTGTGGGTGGGGATCCTCCCGATTCTGTTGGCGCTGATCATCTCGACGGTCCTGTGGCCCCCGACGGGCTGGATGGTGCGGCACAGGGTCCCCAAGACGCTGGCCGCACTGCTGTCGATCATCGGCTCGTTGGGACTACTGACCGGCGTCATCGCCCTGATCGCACCGTCGATCGTGTCGCAGAGCGTGCAGCTCGCGGACCAGACGTCCGAGGCGATCACCGAGGTAAAGGACTGGCTGCGGGGACCGCCGCTCAACATCCGTGACGAGCAGCTGGACGGCCTGCTGGACCAGCTCAGCTCGACGCTGCAGGACCGGGGCGACCAGATCGCGTCCGGCGTGTTCAGCGGCGTCAGCGCCGTGGGGTCGTTCGTCGTCACCCTGGTCCTGGTGTTGGTGCTCACGTTCTTCTTCATCAAGGACGGGCCGCGGTTCCTGCCGTTCGTGCGCCGCAACACCGGCCGCACCGCCGGCCGCCACCTCACCGAGGTCCTCACCCGGGCGTGGAACACGCTGGGCGGCTACATCCGCGCCCAGGCGATCGTGTCGTTCGTCGACGCGGTGCTCATCGGCCTGGCGCTCGTGATCCTGGGCGTGCCGCTGGCGTGGGCATTGGCGGTCATCACGTTCATCGCGGGCTTCATCCCCATCGTCGGTGCGTTCACCGCCGGCGCACTCGCCGTGCTCATCGCGCTCGTGGCCAACGGGTTCACCACCGCGATCATCGTCCTGGTGGTCATCATCGCCGTGCAGCAGCTCGAGGGCAACGTCCTCCAGCCGATCCTGCAGTCGCGCGCCATGAACCTGCACCCGGGCGTCATCCTCCTGGGTGTGGCCGCGGGCAGCACGCTCTTCGGAATCATCGGCGCGTTCCTCGCGGTACCGATCCTCGCCGTGGTCGCGGTGGTCATCCGGTACATCAACGAGCAGATCGATCTGCGCACCGGCGACGTCACCGCCTCCGATCTGGCCTCCGCGACTGACGAGGGCCGCCTGACGGCCTGGCTCGGGGAGATGTCCAGCTCGCGGTTCGCTCCGCTCCGTAAGAGCAGCACCGCGATCATGGCCGGGATGATCGACGAACGGCCGGACATCGCCCCGCCGGGTTCGGCGACGCCCGGGGCGGGCACTCCGGCGGCCGGCTCCGCGCCGGCGCCGGGCGGTGCCGGGGTCGCCGTGACGGGTGACGACGACGAGATGGCTGGTGACGTCAGCCGCGCCGTTCCGCCGATATCGGACGAGCTCCCGCCCGAACCCGGCATCACCGACCCCAAGGCGGTCACGGGCACGCGGCCCTCCCCGCAGGAGGAGGCGGCCAAGTCCATCCCGCTGCGTCGTTTCGGTCGATTCCTCGCCCGTCGGCTGGGCGGTTAGAGTCTTCTCCCGTGAGTAGACGCAGGAGTGGCCGGGTGCCCGCGGACGAGAGGTCCGTCGTCTCCTCGATGCGTGGGCTGCCCGCCTGGACCGCGGTCCTGCTGGCGGTGGCCATCACGCTGACCGGGGTGGCCGTCGATTCGGTCTCGGGCGAGCTCGGCGCCGGGTTCACCGTCGCGTTCGTCCTCGGGTGCGTGGTGTCTGTGCTCGCGATCTCGCGGCGCTCGCTCTTCGTCGCCGGGGTCCAGCCGCCGATCATCATGACGCTGCTGGTGCCGCTGGTCTATGTCATCTCCGGGGCGGGCTCGGGCGCGGGTGTGTTCTCGCGGACGCTGATCGTCTCGGTCGCCTTGCCGTTGGCGACCCGGTTCCCCCTGATGATCGCAACTACTGTCGTCGTAGTGGTGATCGCCCTGATCCGGGCGTTCGTTCTGGAGCCGCTGCCCGCGCGGCCGTCGGCCCCCTCCATCCAGCGCACCGCCCCGGCACACGCACGCCGCTGAGGCGGGGCATATCGGGGCGGCGCGTCGGTCCGGGCGTGCCCGCGGCGCGGGACGACGACCGGGTCAGGCCTTCTGCGGCATCCGCAGCTCTCGGGGCAGGGCGAAGGTGATGGTCTCCTGCGCGGTCTTGACGGTCGACACATCGCTGTATCCGTGCTCGTCGAGGAGCTCGATTACCCCGCGGACGAGGATCTCAGGAACGGACGCGCCGGACGTCACCCCCACGGTGGTGACCCCCTCCAGCCACGCCAGGTCGATCTCGTCGGCGTAGTCCACCAGATGAGCGGCATCCGCGCCGGCCTGGAGGGCAACCTCGACCAACCGCACGGAATTCGAGGAATTCTGCGAACCCACCACGATCACCAGATCGCACTGGGGCGCCATCGCCTTGACCGCACTCTGACGGTTCTGGGTGGCGTAGCAGATGTCATCGGACGGCGGGTCGATGAGTGTGGGGTACTTCTCCTTGAGGCGGCGGACCGTCTCCATGGTCTCGTCCACGCTCAATGTGGTCTGGGAGAGCCAGATGAGCTTCTCTGTGTCCGTCGGTACCTCGAGGGCGTCGACGGCGTCCGGCCCGTCGACCAGGGTCACCACGTCGGGCGCCTCGCCGGCGGTGCCCTCGACCTCCTCGTGGCCCTCGTGTCCCACCAGCAGGATCTGATAGCCCTCGCGGGCGAAGCGCTTGACCTCGGTGTGCACCTTGGTCACGAGCGGGCAGGTCGCGTCGAAGGTGGTGAGTTCCAGCTGCTTGGCGCTCTCCCGGACCGCGGGCGAGACCCCGTGGGCGGAGAACACGAGATTCGCGCCGTGGGGCACCTCGTCGGTCTCGTCGACGAAGATCACCCCACGCTTGGTGAAGGACTCCACGACGTACTTGTTGTGGACGATCTCCTTGCGCATGTACAGCGGTGCACCGTGCTTCTCCAGGGCTTTCTCGACCGTCTCGACGGCTCGGTCGACGCCGGCACAGTAGCCGCGCGGTTCCGCGAGTAGTACCCGCTTGGTTGCCGGTTCGGCGATCATGTCGGTCTGCTCGGTCATGTCCCCAGGGTACGGTTCATACTGGATTTCGACCATTACGCCTCCCTCCACGCCCCCCGGCAGAGAGGTCCGCATGCTCCGACCACTGTTTCTGACCCGTGCCTCGATCGGTCTGGCCGCGACCGCGGCCGAGCGCGTCGTGGCCCTGCCCGGCCGCGCGATCGAGGCGGTGTCCACGCTGCCCGGCGTGCCCGTGCGGGTCGCCGGCGGCCTGGTGCAGTCGTACCTGCACGCGGGACAGACCCTCACCGACCTGGCCGTCAAGGGCGACAGGGTGCTCGCCTCGGTCTTTCCCGCCCGGTCGGATCAGCCGGAATGGGCGACGTTCGACGAGGACGAGACCGAGGAGGTCCTCGACGTGTCCTACCGGGTGTACGGCTCGTCGCGGTCGCCCCGCGGCAGCGGTGACGACGGTGACGATCCGGACGTGCCGACGGGGCGCGTCACCCCCCGCGACGCGTGAGCGCCTCCTCCCCCGGAACCCCGAGCAGCCCTGAGGCGCCGTGGCCGGTCCGGGTCGTCTCGGACCAGATCGCCGCGTGGATCCACCGCCTGGGCGCGGTGTGGGTCGAGGGTCAGATCACCCAGTTGAGTCTGCGCCCGGGCACCCGCACGGCCTTCCTCACGCTGCGGGACCCGTCAGTCGACAACTCGCTGACGCTGACGTGCCCGCCGCGACTCATCTCCGAGTCACCCGTCCCGGTCACGGAGGGCAGTCGGGTGGTGGTCCGCGGGACGCCGCGCTTCTACACGGGCCGCGGCGCGTTCTCTCTCCAGGTCTCGGAGATCCGCCCGGTCGGCGTGGGTGAACTGCTGGCACGCATCGAGCGGCTCAAGCAGGCCCTGGCGGCGGAGGGCCTGTTCGATCCCCGCCTCAAGCGGCCGCTGCCGTTCCTGCCCACGTGCGTGGGTCTGATCACGGGCAGGGCGAGCGCCGCCGAGCGCGACGTTGTCGAGGTGGCTCGTGGTCGCTGGCCGGACGTCCGTTTCGCCGTGCGCAACACCGCCGTGCAGGGGGTGTCGGCCGTGCCCCAGATCCTCGACGCGCTGGCGGAGCTGGACGCCGACCCCGTCGTCGACGTCATCATCCTCGCCCGCGGCGGCGGTTCCGTCGAGGACCTCCTCCCCTTCTCCGACGAGTCGCTGATCCGCGCGATCTCGCGGTGCCGCACGCCGGTCGTCTCGGCGATCGGGCACGAGCCCGACTCCCCGCTGTCGGACCTCGCCGCCGACCTGCGTGCCGCCACGCCCACCGACGCCGCCAAGCGCGTCGTCCCCGACGTGGTCGAGGAGCGGCGCCGCATCGCCGAGGCGCGCGCCCGCACCGCCCGGGCCCTGCGAGGCTGGGTGGAGCGCGAGCGCAACCAGCTCGCCGCGGTGCGGTCCCGGCCGTGCATGGCGAACCCCCACGGGATCGTCGACTCGCGCGCGGAGGTCGTCGCCGAGGCGCTGCGGGCGGCGCGGCGCGACATCACCCGGATCATCGACTCGGAGTCCACGTCGCTCGGTCACCTGTCGGCGCGCCTGACCACCCTCGGCCCGGCGGCCACCCTCGCCCGCGGCTACGCGGTGGTGCAGTCGGTGGCCGGGGTGCACGACGGCCGCGTGGTGTCGTCGATCGCCGACGCCCCGCCCGGCTCCCAGCTGCGCATCCGGGTCTCCGACGGCGCGCTCGCCGCGGCGGTGCTCGGGTCGACGCCCGCCGCCGGCCGCACCCCCGCGCCGGCCACCGCGGAGTCGCCCACCACCGGGTCGCCCACGACCGACACCCCCGAGTCCGATACCTCCGAATCCGATACCCCCGAGGAGCAGTCCTGATGTCCGACGAGCAGACCCCCGTCTCCGAACTGGGCTACGAGCAGGCCCGCGACGAGCTCATCGAGGTGGTCCGCATCCTCGAGGCCGGTGGGCAGGACCTGGACGCCTCCCTCGCGCTGTGGGAGCGGGGCGAGGAACTCGCCGCGCGGTGCACCGAGCATCTCGACGGCGCCCGTGCGCGCATCGACGCGGTCCTCGGCGACGACGACGAGGGCGGCACCGCCCGGGGCTGAGCCCGCCGCCCGCTCACGCGGGAGGGCTCACCTCCGCGCGCGGGCGATCACTGCGTGGGGAGCGGCTGTGCGTCCTGGACGGCGACGGCGAGGGTCTCGAACTGATCCGTGGGAGCCGAGCCGGTCACGGCCACGCGGACGTCGTCGAGGTCCAACACCCACACGGGGCGGACGTCGTCGCCGGTGAGCACGGTCCATTCGCGCCCGGCGATCGGCACCATGGTGCGCTCGGGCCGCGGGCCGCCGTTCAGCGAGCGGAACGCGTCCTCCGGTGCGTCGGACTGGACGAGCTCGACGTAGCTGCGTTCGCCGGTCACCCAGCCGACGTGGCTGGAGGTGGTGCCGGCGAAGCCCTGGACGCGGCCGGAGTTGGCGGTCCAGTCCGCGGGGACCTCGGGCGAGCGGATGGGGTACTGCAGGCTGCGGGCGTCCTGGCGCAGGGACGCGTCGGCGTCGAACTGCGGGATCTGCCCCTGCTCGGGGCCGGACGGGCTGAAGGTGCACAGTCCGGCTACACCGGCGAAGAGTCCGCAGATGACCATGAGCACCACCACCGACCAGAACATGTCGCGGTTGCCCTGCAGGATTCTCGGTTTCGCCTCGGCCACGCCTGTGAGTATCCCACCCACCCGGGGCGACTCCGGCGCGTGGCCCCCGGCCCGGTCGCGGAGGTGGAACAATGAGCGCCGACAACCCGCCGCACGCGCGTGACCCCGTCGCGCCCGCGCCCGCCTCCGAGGAGCCAGACCACCTATGTCAGACGCCAAGCGCCCCGATCGTAACCTCGCCATGGAGCTGGTCCGTGTGACCGAGGCCGCCGCTCTCGCCGCCGGGCGCTGGGTGGGCCGGGGCGACAAGAACGGTGGCGACGGTGCCGCGGTCGACGCCATGCGCGAGCTCATCTCGACCGTCGACATGGACGGCACCGTGGTGATCGGTGAGGGCGAGAAGGACGAGGCGCCCATGCTCTACAACGGCGAGAAGGTCGGCACCGGTGAGGGGCCGGCGGTCGACGTGGCCGTGGACCCGATCGACGGCACCCGCCTCATGGCGGAGGGGCGCCCCAACTCGATCGCCGTGATCGCGGTCGCCGAGCGCGGCGCGATGTTCGACCCGTCGGCGGTGTTCTACATGCGCAAGATCGCGGTCGGCCCGGACGCCGTCGGCCGGATCGACCTGTCCAGGTCCACCGAGTGGAACATCCGGTCGGTGGCCGAGGCCAAGAACATCGACGTCGGCGACATGACGGTGTGCGTGCTCGACCGGCCTCGACATGCGGAGCTCATCGCCGAGATCCGTGCCGCCGGCGCCAAGGTCCGTCTCATCATGGACGGCGACGTCGCGGGCGGCGTGGCCGCGGCCTCCGACGACAGCTCGGTGGACATGCTCATGGGTATCGGCGGTACGCCGGAGGGCATCATCACCGCGTGCGCCATGAAGTGCATGGGTGGCGAGATCCAGGGCCAGCTGTGGCCGCAGGACGACGCGGAGCGGCAGAAGGCCGTCGACGCAGGCCTGGACGTCGACGCCATCCTCGGCACCGACGACCTCGTCAAGGGCGACAACTGCTTCTTCGCCGCCACCGGCATCACCAACGGCGACATGGTCCGGGGCGTGAGCTACCGCTCCAACGGCGCCGTCACCCGGTCGTTGGTCATGCGGTCCAAGTCGGGCACGGTCCGCCACGTCGAGGGCCGCCACAAGATGGAGAAGCTCCGCGAGTTCTCGGCCGTCGACTACGGCCAGGCCGCCGACGCCCGCTGACGGTTCCCGTCGAGCCCGGCGCCGCCGGCGGTGGATCTCTGCGCGGCGCCGCCGGCGCGCCTAGTCTGACCGCATGGCCGATCAGACTGAATTCCGTATCGAACACGACACGATGGGCGAGGTCCGGGTCCCGGTCGACGCCCTCTGGCGGGCGCAGACCCAACGCGCCGTGGAGAACTTCCCCGTCTCGGGCCGAGGCCTCGAGCGGGCGCAGATCCGTGCACTCGGGCTGGTCAAGTCCGCCTGCGCGACCGTCAACGGGCGCCTCGGGCTCCTCGACCGGGAGAAGGTGAACGCGATCGTCGCGGCCGCCGGCCGTATCGCCGAGGGCGAGGTCGACGAGCACTTCCCCGTCGACGTGTTCCAGACGGGGTCCGGCACGAGCTCCAACATGAACACCAACGAGGTCATCGCCTCGCTCTGCGCGGCCGAGGGCGTCACGGTCCACCCGAACGACGACGTGAACATGTCGCAGTCGTCCAACGACACGTTCCCCACGGCCACGCACGTCGCTGCGACGGAGGTCGTGATCGCCGACCTCGTGCCGGCCCTCGGCGTGCTCGCGGAATCGTTCGAGGCGAAGGCTGAGCAGTGGCGCGACGTGGTCAAGCCCGGCCGCACGCACCTCATGGACGCCGTCCCCGTCACCCTCGGTCAGGAGTTCGGCGGCTACGCACGCCAGATCCGGGCCGGCATCGAGCGCGTGTGCGGCACCCTGCCCCGCGTGGGCGAGCTTCCGATCGGCGGCACCGCCGCGGGCACCGGCCTCAACGCCCCGGACGGGTTCGGCTCCGCCGTCGTCGAAGAACTGCGTTCCCTCACCGGTCTCGAGGAGCTGCGCCTGGCCGTGGACCCGTTCGAGGCCCAGGCCGCCCGTGACGGGCTCGTCGAGCTGTCGGGCGCACTGCGCACGGTCGCGGTCTCGCTCACCAAGATCGCCAATGACATCCGCTGGATGGGGTCCGGCCCCATGACCGGGCTCTCCGAGGTGCACCTGCCGGACCTGCAGCCGGGGTCGTCGATCATGCCCGGCAAGGTCAACCCGGTGCTGTGCGAGACGATCGCGCAGGTCGCCGCCCAGGTCGTCGGCAACGACGCCGCGGTCGCCTGGGCCGGGGCGAGCGGCGCCTTCGAGCTGAACACCGCCATCCCCGTGATGGCCCGCAACGTGCTGGAGTCGGTCCGGATCCTGTCCACGTCGTCGACCCTGTTCGCCGAGCGGTGCATCGACGGCATCGAGCCGGACGTCGACCGCATGCGCCGTCTGGCCGAGTCCTCCCCCTCGATCGTCACGCCGCTGAACTCGGCGATCGGCTACGAGGAGGCGGCCCGCGTCGCCAAGCACGCCCTCGCCGAAGGGCTGACCATCCGCGAGGCGGTCATCGCGCTGGGCTTCGTCCCCGACCCGCTGTCCGAGGAGGAGCTCGACCGTCGTCTCGACGTCCTCGGGATGACGGGTCTCGATCGCGAGCGCTGACCCGCCGCCACCGCACCCGGACACAGGCGCAGGGCCCGGGCGACTCCGCCCGGGCCCTGCGCCGCTGCCGTCCTCTCTCCGCTGGATTCCTCGCCCCGAGGGGCGGGCCCGGTCCCCGACCGCCCGCCTCAGGCGGCGTGGATGCGCCGCAGCGCACCGACCGAGGCGTCCGGCTGGAACTCCTCGAGCATCGTGGTGACGAGTTCGGCGATGGCCGAGCGCTCGGACCTGCTGAGGGTGATGTGGGCGAACAGCGGGTGACCCTTGAGCTTCTCCACCACCGCCTGGATCCCGTCGTGCCGACCGACCCGGAGGTTGTCACGTTGCGCCACGTCGTGGGTGAGCACGACCCGCGATCCGGTGCCCAGTCGGGACAGCACGGTGAGCAGGACGTTGCGCTCGAGCGACTGCGCCTCGTCGACTATCACGAACGAGTCGTGGAGGCTGCGGCCCCTGATGTGGGTCAGTGGCAGCACCTCGAGGATGTCGCGATCCATCACCTCGTCGATCACGTTCTCGCTGACGAGCCCCTCCAGGGTGTCGAACACCGCCTGCGACCAGGGCGACATCTTCTCAGACTCGCTGCCCGGCAGGTAGCCGAGTTCCTGACCGCCGACGGCGTACAGGGGCCGGAAGACGACGATCTTGCGATGTCGACGCCGCTCGAGCACGGATTCGAGTCCGGCGCACAGGGCGAGGGCGGACTTGCCGGTGCCGGCGCGGCCACCGAGCGAGACGATGCCGATCGACTCGTCGAGCAGACAGTCGATCGCGATACGCTGCTCGGCCGAGCGGCCCCGCAGGCCGAAGGCCTCGACGTCGCCGCGGACCAGTCTGAGTCCGCCGTCGTCGGTGACGCGGGCCAGCGCCGAGGACGAGTCGGTCTGCACCCGCACCCCGCAGTGCACGGGCGTCTCTGGGTCGAGACCGGCCGCGCGGGCGACGAGCGGTGAGGCGCCGCCTGTCGAGAAGAGGGTGTCGACGAGCTCCTGCGTGGCGGGCAGATCCGAGACGCCGCTGTAGCCGGTGAGAACGACGTCCTGCGCGTGGTACTCGTCCGCGGGCAGTCCCACCGAGCCCGCCTTGACGCGGAGCGGGACGTCCTTGGAGACGAGGACGGTGTCGTCGCCCTCGGCTCGCAGGTTGAGTGCACAGGCGAGGATCCGGGAGTCGTTGCCGGTGTCGCGGAACCCGGCGGGCAGAACCGATTGATCGGTGTGGTTGAGCTCGACCCGCAGGGTGCCGCCGGTGTCCGTGACGGGCAGGTCACCGTCGAGGCGGCCGTGGCGCAGGCGCAGGTCCTCGAGCAGCCGCAATGCCTCGCGCGCGAAGTAGCCCAGCTCGGGGTGGTGGCGCTTGGCCTCGAGCTCCCCGATCACCGCGATGGGCAGGACCACCCGGTTCTCGGCGAAGCGGGTGACGGCCCACGGGTCGGACAGCAGAACCGAGGTGTCGAGGACGTAGGTACGGACGGTGTCGGTCACGGCGCGCTCCTGGACCGCGGCACCCGCGGTCGTGTCGGGATGGACCGGTCGGCCCAGGTCGTCCGGAGACGACAGGGCCGGGTGCCGGCCCCCTCCCGATCGCGTTCAACGATCATCGGCTGGGACCTCCCGACGGTCGGCTTCCCCACCGACCGTTAGCCGCGACGCTACGCGGAGTTCGCCCCTCCCGCGTGCCCGAATGACAATCCTGTAGTTAAGTCGGCGTGAATTCTCCGCGACCTCCCGCGCCCGCCCTCTCCGGCCCGCCGGGGTGTCCCAGCGAGATCCCCGTGCCGTGGACGTTGAGTCGCTGCCTGTCAGCGGCGCTGAAGCCGTGGAAGGCCTCTCACTCCCGCCGGCGCGCGAGCCCCTGAGCGGCGAACGCCTCGTTCAGCTCGAGGAGGTCGACGTCCGCGAGGCTCCGGTCGAGCTTGCCGAGCAGCTCGGCCGTGGCCGCGGTCCGTCACTCGACCATGAGGCGGATGGCCTCGGCGACCACCGCCGGCCGGTCGCCGCCCTCGATCTCGACCGTGACGAGCGTGGTGAGCTGGGCGCCGGAGGGCTTGCGGTCGAGTGAGGTCAGCTCGACGCCGGCCCGGATCCGGGATCCCACCGGGACCGGCGCGGGGAACCGCACCTTGCCGAGCCCGTAGTTGATCATCATCGAGAACCCGCGGATGTCCATGACCCGGTTCCCGAGTACCGGCAACAGTGACAGGGTGAGGTACCCGTGGGCGATGGTCGTGCCGTAGGGCCCCTCCGCAGCTCGGGCGGGGTCCACGTGGATCCACTGGTGATCCCCTGTCGCGTCGGCGAACGCGTCGACGCGCTCCTGCGTGATCTCCATCCAGTCGCTGTATCCCACGTGCTCGCCGATCGCCGCCGACACCTGGTCCAGGCCCTCGAACACCCTCATTTCAATCCTCTCCTCATCCCGGGCCGTGCTCCACCACCACGATAGACATCCCCGGGTGCCGCGGGGTCGCCTCCGGATCGGTCTTGCACGGCAGCGCGATGAGACCCGAGCGACGGGCGTCGGTGATGAACGTCGTGGCACCGGTGATGACCGACCATCAGCCGGGCGGAGCTGACGGTGCTCGGGCGGCGGCACCGCGTTCGATCTGCGCGCCCGGTTGCGTGCTCACCGACCCGTCGGCGACGCGGAGGTCGTGGACTGGGCCTCCACGGTCCTCATACCGTGAATGCAGGATGATGGTGCACATGGATACGACAGGCGATACGCAGCGTGGGCCCGGCGGGGTCTCGCGTCCGCAGAAGACGGCGCTCCTGGTGGCGAAGCGGATCGTCGCGGACATCGCCCGGCGCGGCAACACCGTCGGTGACCGCCTGCCGCCCGAACACCTCATGCTGGAGGAGTACGGCGTCGGCCGGGGCACGCTGCGGGAATCACTGCGGTACCTGGAACTGCAGGGGGCCATCACCCTCAAACCCGGTCCAGGTGGCGGCCCGATCGTCCAGCAGCCCGACGGCGGGACGCTCGCCGCCGCGTTGAGCCTGCTCATGCAGTTCGAGAACGCCCCGTTCTCCACGATCATGGAGGCGAGGGCGGCGATGGAGCCGTCGATCGCGAGGCTCGCCGCCGGGCGGATGAGCCGCGAGGCGCTGGAGGAGCTCCGCCTCAACGTCGAGGCCACGCGCGAGGGGGCCGAGGGGGGCGAGTACTTCGCCGACGACTCCGAGCGGTTCCACGCCCTCATCGCCTGGGGGTCGGGCAACGTCCTGTTCGGCTATCTCTTCGACGCGCTGCTCGGAATCCTGGCGGGCTCGTCCATGGGCGTGGCCTACCCCAAGCGACAGCGCGACCACACGTGCGCGATCCACGAGGACATCTACCGGGCGATCGCCGACCGAGACGCCGTGGCGGCCCACGACCTCATGGCGCAGCACATCACGGACCACCACCACTACTTGAAGAAGAGGTTCCGCGCGGCGTTGGAGCAGCCGATCCGCTGGGACCTCGCCTGGTGACGAGCGCGGCGCGGTGTCAGATGTGCCGACCGCCGGTGATCTCCAGGACCGTGCCGGTCATTTAGCTCGACATGTCGCTGGCGAGGAAGAGCACCGCCTGCGCGACCTCGCCCGGTTCGGCCGCCCTCCCCATGGGGATCTCGGCCATCTTCTCCTCCCAGATGTGCTCGGGCATCGCGAGCGTCATCGCGGTCCGGATGAGCCCGGGCTGAACGGCGTTGACGCGTACGCCCGCGAAGGCGACCTCCTTGGCCGCGGCCTTGGTCAGTCCGACGATCCCTGCCTTGGCCGCCGAGTAGTTGGTTTGACCGACCAGGCCGACCTTGCCGGAGATCGAGGAGATGTTGACGATCGCCCCTCCGCCGTGGCCGCGCATGCGCCCGGCGGCAGCGCGGGTACCGTTCCAGGTGCCTTTGAGGTGGATAGCGATGATGTCGTCGAACTGCTCCTCGGTCATCGTGCGCATCGTGGCGTCGCGGGTGACCCCGGCGTTGTTGACGAACACCCCGAGCGGCCCGAACGCCTCCTCGGCGACGTCGATCGCAGCCTCGACGGCGGCGCCGTCCCGCACGTCACAGTGCAGGTACCGAACGTGGTCCTCGCCGCCCAGCTCGGCGACCGCCGCGGCGCCGGCCTCGTCGTCGATGTCCCCGACCACGACGCGGGCTCCGTTCGCGATGAACGTCCGGGCGATCTCCAGCCCGATCCCGCGCGCGGCCCCCGTGACGACCGCGGTCCGACCCTCGAGAAGTCCCATCATGTGTCCCCTTCGTCCAGTGCCCCGGCCCTCTCGACCAGGATCGCCTCGGTGTGTCCGCCCCGTGCCGGCACGCGCCCCATCGGCGGTTCGAGGCCCGAGAACGTCATCGCCGGCAGCAGTCCGCGGACCGGCCCGGCCGGGGTCCCCACCCCGCGCCACCGGTTCCGGGCCGCGAGTTGCGGGTGCTCGACCAGCCCGGCGACGTCGTTGAGCCGCGCCGCCGGCACACCGAACCGGTCCAGACTGTCGGCCCGCTCCGCCGAGTCGGGCGAACCACCCACCGACCCCGCGGCGGTCACCGGCTACCCGCCGCCCGCGTGGCCGCCCGGACGAGGCCGCCACCGATGATGAGCCTCTGGATCTCGCTGGTCCCCTCGTACAGGCGCAGCAGCCGGACGTCCCGGTAGATCCGCTCGACGGGGACGCCGCGGATGTACCCGCTGCCACCGTGGATCTGGACGGCCAGGTCGGCGGCCCGACCGGCCATCTCGGTGCAGTAGAGCTTGGCTGCCGACGGGGCGATCCGGCGGTCCTCACCACAGTGATACTTCGCGGCGGCCTCGCGGACCATCGCGCGACCCGCCATCACGCCCACCTGGATATCCGCCAACATCGCCTGTACCAGTTGGAACTCACCGATCACCGTCCCGCCCTGAGTTGCGGTGGAGGCGTGCGCGAGCGACTCGTCCAATGCGCGCTGCGCGGCACCGACCGCCAACGCGGCGATGTGCACGCGGCCCCGCGCCAGCGAGGTCATCGCGGCCCGGTAGCCCGCGTCCTCGTCACCGCCGACCAACGCATCGTCAGGTACGCGGACGGCCTGGAAGCTGACCTCGGCGGTCCAGGCACCCTCCTGGCCCATCTTCTCGTCCTTGGGCCCCACCGTCACGCCCGGCGTGTCCGCGGGGACGAGGAAGACGGCGACGCCAGTGCCGTCGGCGTCGGCGGGACGGGTCCGGGCGAACACGACGAACAGGCCGGCGAGCGGCGCGTTGGTGATGAAACGCTTGGCTCCCTCGATCACCCAGCCGGCTCCGTCGCGCACCGCCTTGGTGGTCAGCCCAGCCGGGTTCGACCCGGCGCCGTCCTCCGTGAGGGCGAACGACGCGATCACCTCCCCTGAGGCGATCGACCCCAGCCACCTCGCCTTCTGCTCGTCCGTCCCGAAGTTCACCAGCACCTGCCCGGCGATCCCGTTGTTGGTGCCGAACAGGGACCGCATCGCGAAGGTCGTGTAGCCGAACTCCATCGCCATCTCGACGTCCTGGGTCAGGTCCAACCCCAGGCCTCCCCAGCGCTGCGGGATCGCGTAACCGAACAGGCCCAAGTCGGCCAGCCCCGCGCGGATGTCCGCCGGGACCTCGTCGGCGTCGGCGATCTCCTGCTCGCGCGGCAGCACCACCGTACGTATGTAGTCGCGCGTCGTCGCGAGAATGTCCGCGAAATCGTCCCCGGAGACCTCCGGGTCCGCCACCGTCGTGTCCATCGCCCGCCTTCCGCCGCTTCCAGCGCGTCGCCTGGATGCTACCAACTATGATCATCGTTAGCGGGGAGCTTCATCCGCCCCTGAGTCCCACCGGATCTGCTGAGACGGACACCGGTGCCTGAGTACAGTCGGCGCCATGAAGGCTGCCGTGTGTGTCGAGACCGGATCCCCGCTGGTGATCGAGGACATCCCGATCCCCGAACCGCGGGAGGGCGAGGTTCTCGTGCACAACCACGCCTGCGGGGTGTGCCACACCGACCTGCACGTCATGAAGGGCGAGGTCGGATTCCCGCTCCCCGGAGTGCTCGGCCACGAGATCTCGGGCGTCGTGGCCGAGGTCGGCCGCGGCGTCACCACCGTCCGCCCCGGCGACCGGGTAGTGGGCTCGTTCATCATGCCGTGCGGCTACTGCGAGAACTGCGCGCGCGGCATGGAGGACATCTGCTCCACATTCTTCGAGTACAACCGCCTGCGCGGGACCCTGTACGACGGCGAGAGCCGGTTGCGCCGCGCCTCCGGTGAACCGCTGTCCATGTACTCGATGGGCGGGTTGGCCGAGTACAGCGTCACGCCCGCCACTGCAGTGTTCGCCCTCCCGGACCACCTCGACCTGACCGACTCCGCGATCCTCGGGTGCTCGATGTTCACCGCATACGGGGCGGTCCGCAACGTCGGCGATGTCCGCACCGGGGAGTCGGTCGCGGTGGTGGCGGTCGGCGGCGTCGGCCAGAACATCGTCCAGCTGTCCGCGGTGAGCGGCGCGGAATCGGTCATCGCGATCGACGTCGACGACGACAAGCTCGCGCTCGCCCGCCGTATGGGCGCCACCCACACCATCAACTCGGCGCAGACCGACGCGACGGCCGCCGTCATGGAGATCACGGGCGGACGGGGCGTCGACGCGGCATTCGAGGCGCTCGGCTCCGCGGTCACGACCCGCCAAGCCACCGAGGTCGCCAGAGAGGGCGGGCGCGTCGTCGTGGTGGGCATCCCGTCGGCCGGGACGTCGCTGGACGCGGACCTGGCGCGCATCGTCCGTCGGAAGATCCAGATCAAGGGCTCGTACGGAGCGCGGGCCCGACAGGACGTCCCCGCCCTCATCCGCCTGCTGGCCGCCGGCAAGCTGGACCTCGGCCAGGTCATCTCGCGGCGTGTCCCGATGGCCGAGGCGCCGCGGACCTACGAGGCGCTCGACCGTGGCGAGGTGCTCGGGCGCGCCATCGTCCTCACCGGCGACTGAACTCACGCGTCGAGAAGAGCCTTTCGCACAGATCTACTCGGTCGACACAGGCGAAATCGTCTTCTGGATGGTGACGGCAGCAGGCCCCGCCGAACGACCCCCACTCGCACCGACCCCCGGCCCACCGCCGTCGTGGCGGGGGCCGGGGGTCGGGTAGCGCTGATCGAGCCGGTCAGAGCAGTTCGATGATGGTGGCGTTGGCCTGGCCGCCGCCCTCACACATCGTCTGCAGGCCGTACTTGATGCCCTCGTTCTTCATGTGGTGGACCAGGTCGGCGAAGATGCGTGCGCCGGAGCCGCCGAGCGGGTGCCCGAGGGCGATCGCGCCGCCGTTCGGGTTGAGCTTGGCCGGGTCCGCGCCGGTGTCGGCCAGCCACGCCATCGGCACGGAGGCGAAGGCCTCGTTGACCTCGAACACCCCGATGTCGTCGATCGACAGACCCGACTTCTGCAGGGCCTTGGCGGTCGCCGGGATCGGCGCGGTGAGCATGATGACCGGGTCGTCGCCCGCGAGGGTCGCGGTGTGCACGCGTGCCAGCGGGGTGCAGCCGTACTTCGCGGCGGCCTCCTCGCTCATCACCAGGATCGCCGCCGAGCCGTCGGAGATCTGCGAGGCGTTGCCAGCGTGGATGACACCGTCCTCCTTGAACGGCGTCTTGAGCCCGGCCAGCGCCTCGACGGTGCTGCCGCGGCGGATGCCCTGGTCGGTGTCGAACACGCCGTCCGGGGTGGTCACCGGCACGATATGACCGGCGAAGAACCCGGCGTCCTGTGCGGCGGCGGCCTTCTCGTGCGAGGCCACCGCGAACTCGTCGAGCTGGGTGCGCGAGAAGCCCCACCGCTCGGCGATCATCTCGGCGCCCACACCCTGGTTGGGCGCGATGCCGTTGTACCGGTCCAGGAACTGCTGCCCGTAGGGGAACGAGTCGGAGGACACGTGCGAGCCCATCGGCACGCGAGTCATCGACTCCACGCCGCCGGCCACGACCACGTCGTGGTACCCGGACTCGACCACCGCGACGGCGAAGCTCAGCGCCTGCTGCGACGACCCACACTGCCGGTCGATCGTCACACCGTTGACCGTCTCGGGCCACCCGGCCGACAGGGCGGCGGTGCGGGCGATGTCGCCGGCCTGCTCTCCGGCCTGCGTCACACATCCCCAGATGACGTCCTCGACGACCGCCGGGTCGATCCCCGCGCGCTCGACGAGCCCGTTGAGCACCACACCGGACAGGTCGGCGGGATGCACCCCGGCCAGGCCGCCCTTGCGCTTACCCACCGCGCTACGCACGGCCTCCACGATCACTGCACCCATGTAGGTTCTTCCTTCTCTCTCGCGCGTCCCTCGGTGCCGGTCGCCCCGGCTACTGGTAGGACATCCTAGGGTTATCCGATGTACGGCGGGGTCTTCTTCAGTTCGCCACGCGCGATCGTGCGGCGGTGGACCGCGTCCGGTCCGTCGACGATCCGCAGGGCCCGCGCCCAGGCGTAGAAGTACGCGAGCGGGGTGTCGTCGGAGACGCCGGCGCCGCCGAAGACCTCGATGGCCCGGTCGATGACCGCGCACGCGACCTGCGGTGCGATGACCTTGATGGCCGAGATCTCGAAGCGTGCCTCCTTGGCGCCGACGGTGTCGATCATCCAGGCGCAGTGCTGGACCTGTAGGCGAGCCTGATCGATCTCGATCCGCGAGTTGGCGATGTGCTCCTGCACCACGCCCTGGCTGGCCAGGGAACCACCGAACGCGTGGCGGGACTTGGCCCGGTCGACCATGAGCGCGAGCGCCCGCTCGGCCATCCCGATGGCGCGCATGGCGTGGTGGATCCGGCCCGGTCCGAGGCGCGCCTGGGCGATCGCGAAGCCGGCCCCCTCCTCCCCGAGCAGGTTCGAAGCGGGCACCCGCACGTTGTCGAACACGAGCTCGCAGTGCCCGTGCTGGTCCTGGTAGCCGAACAGGGGCAGATTGCGCTCGATCCGCAGACCCGGGGTGTCGCGCGGGACGAGGACCATGGACTGCTGCCGGTGGGTCTCGGCGTCGGGGTCGGTCTTGCCCATGACGATGAGGATCTCGCAGCGGGTGTCGGCGATGCCCGTGATCCACCACTTGCGACCGTTGATCACGTACTCGTCGCCCTCGCGGCGGATCACGGTCTGGATGTTGGTGGCGTCCGAGGAGGCGACATCCGGTTCGGTCATGGCGTACGCCGAGCGGATCTTCCCCTCCTTGAGCGGCTCGAGGTACCTGGCCTTCTGCTCATCGGTGCCGAACAGGTGGAAGGTCTCCATGTTCCCGGTGTCGGGGGCCTGCGAGTTGATCGCTTCGGGGGCGATGACGGGCGACCATCCCGTGATCTCCGAAACGGCGGCGAACTCGAGGTTGGAGATGCCCGACCACTCGGGCAGGAAGAGGTTCCACAGGCCGCGGCGGCGGGCCTCGGCCTTGAGGTCCTCCATGATCGGCGGGTAGGCGTTGTCGCCGTGTTCGCGCAGATACGCGGACCACACGGGCTCGGCCGGGAAGACGTGCTCCCGCATGAACTCCCACATGTTCTCCTGCAGCTCGAGGCTGCGCTGACTGTGAGCGAATTCCATTGTTCTACTCCTGTAAAGGTTGTCGGCGCGGACGCGGTCAGTGCAGGGTCATGCCACCGTCGACCACGAGAGTCGCGCCGGTGATGAAGGACGAGGCGTCGGAGGCAAGGAAGACCAGCGCGGAGTCGAGTTCGGGCTGCAGTCCGAGCCTGCCGAAGATGGTGCTGCCGGTGATGTCGGCGAGCATCTTCTCGGGGATCTCGTCGGTCATCTCGGAGGCGAAGTACCCGGGGGCGAGCGCGTTGACGCGGATGCCACGGCGGCTGCCCCACTGGTGGGCCAGGTCGCGGGTCAGGCCGAGAACGGCCGCCTTGGTCGCGGAGTACGCGGCCTGGGGCGCGAAGCCGGCGGTCAGGCCCAGCACGCTGGCGACGTTGACGATGCTCGAGCCGGGCCCCATGACGGCCGCGCACTCCTTGGCCGCCCAGTAGGCGCCGTTCAGGTTGACGTCCACGACGCCACGGAACTGCTCGGGCGTCTCCTTGAGGGCGGGCACGGCGGTGCCGAGACCGGCGTTGTTGACCAGGATGTCGATGCGCCCGTGCGCGTCCATCACCGCGCGGACCATCGCCGCGCAGGCCTCCGGGTCCGCGACATCGCAGGCCACAGTCATCGCGGTGCCGCCGGATGCACGCAGGTCGTCTGCGAGTGCCTCGAGCCGGTCGCGGCGCCGGGCGGCGAGCACGACGATCGCGCCGGCCGAGGACAACGCGCGGGCGAATCCCGCCCCGAGGCCGGAGGACGCGCCGGTGATCACGGCGACGCGGCCGTCCAGGCGGAACCGTTCCAGGACGGGCACCGCCGACTGCGGTCCCGTGCGAGGGTCGACGGGGGCCGACGCACCGGGATCGGAGGCGCCGGGGGTGGGATCAGTCATCGCGTGGTCCCCTTCCGGGAGTCGAGGATCGAGTGGCCGTGGTCGACCAGCTCGCGGATCTGCGGGCCGATGTCTCCGAAGTCCTGTCCGGCCATGTCGCCGGCCTCGGAGCGGGTGGCCACGCCCTGGGCGATGGCGGCGAACTTGAAGGTGGCGAACGCCAGGTACCAGGGCATGTGGGACGGGTCGGTGCCGGTGGCGTCGCAGTACCGGTCGAGGAGGCGCTGCGGCCCCGGCCACCCGGGTTCGGTGGTGATGGTGGGGATGAGCGGTACCGTCGGCCCGTCGGGATCACCCCAGTACAGGACGGTCTGGGACAGGTCGGCGACGGGGTCACCGAGCGTGGACAGTTCCCAGTCGAGGATCGCCTTGATGCGCCCCGGGTCATCGGGGTCGACGACGTAGTTGTCCAGGCGGTAGTCACCGTGGATGATCCGCGACGACGGCGAGGTGGGCATGCTCTCGCCGAGACGCGCCGCCAGGTCGGGCAGGCGCTCGGCCCGGACGGAGGCACTGGACTTCTCCGACTGGCCCAGCCAGCGTCGGAGTTGTCGCTCGAGATAGCCCTCCGGGCGACCGAGATCTCCGAGGCCGACCGCGTCCTGGTCCACCGCATGGAGCGCGACCAGGGCGTCGATCTGGGCGTCGGCCATGGCCGCCTTGTCGTCGTCGGACTCGGCGAAGCCCGGCGGCAGCACGTCACGGATGACGTGGCCGACCACCTTCTCCATCACGTAGTACGGCACGCCCAGGTCCTCACCGGTGGTCTCGTTGAGCACCACCTTCGCGACCGGCACGTCCGTGTCCGCGAGCCCGAGCTGGATGCGCGCTTCGCGACCCATGTCGTGGGCGCTCGGCAGGAGCTCCCCCGTGGGCGGTCGCCGCAGGATGAGCTCACCGGCGTCCGAGCGGAGCGTGAACGTGAGGTTCGACTTGCCGCCGGCGATGAGCTCGGCGTCGAAGTCGGTCCACGCCCGGTCGCCGGTGACCTCGGCGATCCTCGGACCCACGATGCCGGGGCGGAGCAGCTGGTCGAGCGACAGGCCCGTGGCCTCTGACGATGATGGGGTCATGGAGTTCGATCCTCGCTGTTGATGGGCGGCCGGGTGAACGGTTCGGAGCGGATCCGGGTTGCGTGGGTCACAGGGGCCGGGTCAGTGCTGGCCGACCCGGTGCAGGTCGTGGCCCCGGGTCTCCTTCATGAAGGCGGTCGCGACCATGGTGCAGATACACAGGGCGATGATGTATGCACTGATCATCCAGTACAGGTCCCACTCGATGAACTGGGCGTTGAGGTACGGCGCGCTGCCGCCGAACACGGCGACCGACAACGAGTACGCGAACCCGATGCCGGCGGTGCGCATCTTCGTGGGGAACGCCTCGGACATGAACGAGGACAGGATCGACCCTGCGGCCGCGACGAACGTCATCGCGATGAGCGAGGCCACGAACAGCGTCCACGGGCGCTCGTCGATCATCCCCATCAGCACGGGCGTGGTGATGATGGTGCCGACACCGAAGATGAAGATCACCGGTCGACGGCCGATGTGGTCCGAGAGCAGGCCCCACAGCGGCAGGGTGCACAGGGCGATGAGCTGGCTGCCGAAGATCGCCCAGAACGCGGCCTCCGAGTCCATGTCACGCTGCGTGATGGCGAACGTCGACGCGTAGGAGCTCCACGTGTAGTGCGCGACCGTGATGCCGGAGACCATGGCCACGACGAGGGCGATCGCGCCGGCCAGCTTGCGCCGCGAGAACGTGACCGCGGTTCCGGACGCCTCGGCCTCGGCCGCGGCCTTGTCGAAGACGTCGGATTCCTCCATGCCGCGACGCAGGTAGAGCACGAACAGGGCGAACACGGCGCCGAGCAGGAACGGCACGCGCCAGCCCCACTCGCCCACGGCGCTCTCCGACAGCACGGCGGTGATGCCGCCGCCGATGCCGTAGGCGATCACGGTGCCGCCCATGATGGCGACAAAGACGAGGCTGCCCCACATGCCGCGACGGTGCGGGGGCGCGATCTCGGCGACGTAGCTGTAGGCGGTCGCCGACTCGCCGCCGTGCGCGAAGCCCTGGACCATGCGGCACAGCAGCAGCAGGCCGGAGGCGACGATCCCGAGTGCTCCGTAGGTCGGCAGCAGGCCGATGAGCAGACTCGCGCCGGCCATCATGAGCATGGTGGTGATGAGGACGAACTTGCGGCCCTTCACGTCGGCGATCCGGCCGAAGACGATCCCGCCGAGGGGGCGCATGAGGAAGCCGACCGCGAAGACGGCGAGGGTGGCCAGCAGCGCGGACACCGGGTTGTCGTTGTTGAACATCGCTGCGGCGATGTAGGGCGCGAAGACCGCGTAGGCGGTCCACTCGTACCACTCGAACAGCTGCCCGGTGGTGCTGGCGGCCAGGGACCGGATGCTGCTGCGGTTTCCCCGTGCCGTCTGCACGGGTGGTGCGGCGTCGGCGGTAATGGCTCCGTTGTCGCCGGGGTTCAGGGTGGCCTCGGCCATCTCAGTGTCCTTCGGTGTGAGGGGAAGTTCGGGGCGCGTGGTCAGGGCTGGTCGGGGGCATGCGCGTCACGGAGCTCGCGACGGCGGATCTTGCCGGTCTGGGTCTTGGGCAGTTCGGGGACGAGGTGGACCTCGGCCGGTCGCTTGTAGGCGGCGAGCCGGTCGGCGGCGAACGCGATCAGCTCGTCCTCCGTGGCGGTGCGGCCGGCCTTGAGCGAGACGAACGCGACGACCTTCTCCCCGCGGTACTCGTCGGGCAGGCCGACGACGGCGGCCTCGAACACGGCGTCGTGTTCGTAGAGGGCGTCCTCGACCTCGCGCGGCCACACCTTGTAACCGGAGGCGTTGATCTGGTCCTTGAGGCGGTCGACGAGGTAGACCCAGCCGGCCGTGTCCATGACGGCGACGTCACCGGTGTGCAGCCGCCCGGCGGGCATGGTCGCGGCGGTGGCCTCCTCGTTCCGCCAGTAACCGGAGACGATCTGCGGCCCGGACAGCACGAGTTCGCCCTGTTCGCCGGGAGCGACGGGGGCGTCGTCCGCGTCGACAACCTCGGCGTCGATCCCCGGCAGCGGCACGCCGATCGACAGAGTGCCGCTGGCGGCGTCGACCGGCGCCCGCAGGCCCGGCGGCACGGCGATCACACCGGAGGTCGTCTCCGTCATGCCGTAGCCGTTGTGGATGTAGTGCCCGAACCGCTCGGCGAACCGCTCGACCGTCGACGGCGGGATGGGGGCACCACCGCTGTAGAGGGTCTTCACCGCGGCGAAGTGTTCCGGGCCCGCGTCCTCCAGGCGCATGAGCGCGTTGTACGCGGTGATCGAGCCGATCGTGAACGTGACGCCGTGCTCACGGAACGCGTCGAGTACGACCTCGGGTCGGAACCGGCCCGCGAAGACGAGCGTCGCGTCGCCGATGAGGGCGAGCGTGGCGTTGATGACGGCGCCGGTGATGTGGAAAAGCGGCGCGATGGCCAGGACGACGTCCCCCGGCGCCACATCGACGAAGTCCGCGAGACTCCGGGCGACCGCGACGACGTTGCCGTGCGAGTTCATGGCCCCCTTCGGCGGCCCGGTCGTGCCCGACGTGTAGGTGAGCAGCGCCAGATCGTCCGGCGTGACCGTGACCTGCTCCGGCGCGCGACCCTCGAACCGGCGGATGAGCTCGACGAGGTCCCCGTCCGCGGAGGGCTCCGCCGGCTGCTCGTCGCCGAACGCGCGGGGATCGTTCCGCGTCTGCAGATCCCGCTCGCTGGTGCTGACGACCCAAGCCACGTCCGTACCGCTGACGGCGTCCCGGATGGCGGGCACGTCCCTGTCGGTGGCGATGATCCCGACGGCGCCGGAGTCGGCGACCGGGAGTAGGAGCTCGCGTCCGAAGTACATCGGGTTGAGCACCACGGCCGCGGCGCCGATCTTCCACAGCGCGAGCATCGCCAGCGCGTACTGGGGGATGTTCTGCAGGTGGATGCCCACCCGGTCGCCCGGCGCCACCCCGCGGACCTGGAGCGCGGTGGCGAGCGCGTCGGACATCTGGTCGACCTCGGCCGCGGACAGCTCGGTGTCGAAGTAGGCGATCGCCACTCGATCCGGCGCCGCGGTGACGCGCTCGCGCCACGCCTCGACCAGGCTCGATCGTCGCGCCACCGCGCTCTCGTCGAGCCCTGGACGGTACAGCTCCCGCCATGGTCGCGGGTCGCTCTGACTCATCTCGCTCCTCCCGTCACCGCCGGTTCCGACGTAACCGACCGATCGATCGCTCGGTGTGCCATAGTGTTGCCTACGCCACATTGGGTGTCAAGCGGAGGACGGCTATAGGGTGATGGGGATGAGTGAGGAGATCGCGACCACGGCGGATTGGCGCGAATTCGGAGACGACGCGCTCTCCCCTCCCCTACGCGCCGCGCTGGGCGTGTTCGCGCGCCACGGTTACCACGGAGCTTCTATCCGGATGATCGCCGAGGCCGCCGGCCTGTCGGTGCCCGGCCTGTACCACCACTACCGCTCCAAGCAGGCGATCCTCGCCGCCCTGGTCGACACCGCGATGACCGAGATGCTCGCCAACACCGCCGCTGCCGCCGACGATGCCGGCGACGATCCGGTGACCCGCTTCGAGAACGTGGTGGAATGTCTCGCCCGCTTCCACATGGCCCGGCGCGACCAGGCGTTCGTCGCCTCCACCGAGATGCGCAGCATGGAGCCGGAGGTACGCGCCCACCACGTCGGCCAACGCGATGCCCAGCAGAAGATGATCGAGGACGCCATCCGCGCGGGCATCGAGTCCGGCGACTTCGCGTGCGAGTTCCCCGAGGACGCGGCGCGGGCGATCGCGTCACTGTGCGTCTCCATCGCGAACTGGTACCGACCCGACGGCCCGCTGAGCGCTGACGACGTCGTGTGTCGCCACGTCGAGTTCGCCCGCCGGATGGTCGGCGCAGCCGACCGCTGACCAGCGGCGGTCAGCGCCTCCGCTTACCCCTCGCCGGGGACACGCCCCGCTCCGCTGGCCGCGCCCCGCGCTCGGCGCGAGCACGCGCCTTCGCCGCCGTCTTCTCGCGGGCCGTGCGCTTCTCACGCGGCGGCTCCCCCGCACCCCGCGACGTCGATGCCGTGCGGCCCCGCACGATCCCGACGAACTCGTCGATCAGCTCGTCGCCCTCCCTGGCGGGCGACCACGCCACGCCCATCCGCGTGGCCGGGACGCCCTCGAGCGGACGGGCCACCACGTCCCGACGGCTCAGCGACCGTGCGTACGGCAGCGGCAGGGCGAGCAGCCCGACCCCGGCCGCGACCAGGTCGACGGCGGCGGACACCTCCTCCGGCGTCGCCGTGACCGCGTCGACCGGATCGAGCCAGCGCTCGGCCTCCAGGTCCTCAGCGCTCAACGAGTCGAACGCCCCGAGCTCGTGGTCCTTCTCGGCGAGCACGGCCATGGTCTCGGTGTACAGGGGGATCCGCAGGAGTCCCGGGGGCGCCGACCGCGGCGCATCGTCGGCCTCACGGAGGAAGATCACGTCGAACCCGTCGTCCCCGGCGGACCGGGCCAGATCCGGCCACGGGTCCCCCACACGTCGGGCCGTGATCGGCACACCGGGGTTGCGCTCGCGCCACCGGGTGAGCCACTTGTCGGGCTGGACACCTGGGACGTATCCCACGCGCAGGCGGGGGCCGATGCCCGCGCTCTCGTCGGTCATCGGCCCCC